>JBJEUC010000085.1:0-5258 GCA_051883635.1 Candidatus Fimadaptatus sp. | reverse complement strand
TTCGCAGAGAGGGGCGCCGCCATACATTGCGGGTCGCAACGGCTCTTGAGTGCGACGCATGGCCAGGCATTGCAAGCCGCGCGCCTTTCCTGCATTCGCAGAGAAGGTCGCCGCCACACATTGCAGGTCGCAAAGCCTCCTGCGCACATCACCATGCGCGCCGCGCAATTCGGCATTGCAGCCGCGCCTCACCTCCCCCAAATCCGCCCATCCGCCGCACCCCCGCACTTCACCGCATCTCATGTGCGCACACCCATCCCCGCCCACGCAAAAGTGCGCCCGGAGCCGCGGCGCGGCAGCCCAGGCGCACTTCATGCCGGATATGCACATCACAGGACCGTCCCCGGGCCGCCCTTCCCCATCCCCTCAGCGCGCATACACGGCGCTCAGGCAGGCCCTCCGCTCCCGATTAAGCGCGACGCCGCCCCTTCGCGCAGACGCGCCGCGCCCTCATGCGCGGCAAAGGCCCGGCGACGGGCGTCCCTCCCCCTCCGCCGGACCTCGCCGCAGCGCCGCGTTCCGCTCACGCAACGCAGGTCTGCTCATGCCGCATCATCCGGCCCCCGCCTACGCGCCGCCTGCGGCGCGCGGGCCGCACAGCAGGGGCTGCAGGCTGCGCCCCTCCAGCGCCGCCAGCGCGCCCGCGCGCATAAGCTCCATGCGCGCCACGACCGAATTGGGCTTGCGCGACACGTCGTCCTGCTCCAGCGGCAGGAAGTACATGTGCTTGTAGTTCATCAGCGCGCCTATGTTCCGGGCGGCCGCGCCCAGCGCGTCGTTGGTCGCCGGGCACAGCAGCACCGGCTTCATGCCGCGCAGGTGCGATTTGACGGCCATCGTCACGGGCGTATCCACCAGGCCGCAGGCCAGCTTTGCCAGCGTGTTGCCCGTGCAGGGCGCGACTATCATCAGGTCGGTCATGTGCGCGGGGCCTATCGGCTCCACGTCCTGAATGGTGCGCAGTATGGGCCTGTCGGTGATGCGGCACAGCCTGCGCTTGACCTCGGCAGCCGTGAAAAAGCGCGTGTCCAGCTGGTCGACATTGTACGAGAGTATGGGCAGCAGCTCCGCGCCCTCCGCGCTCAGCGCCTCCATCTGCGCAAACACGCGCTCCAGTGTGCAGAACGAGCCGGTAAGGCAAAAGCCTATGCGGCATCCGCGCAGCGAATCCGCCATTTACACCGCCTCCTTTGCCGATTCGATGGCGTCCAGTATTATCCCGGCGGCGGTGCGCGGGCAGTAGCGCCCCGGTATGCCGCCCTCGCGCAGCGCCCTCACGCCCAGCTCGCGCGCGCTGTCAAAGTCCACTCCGTATGGGGCGCTGGCGGTCTCCACTATCAGCGCGCCCGGCTCCACGTGCATCAGCGCGCGCTCATCCAGCACGCGCGCGGGCACCGTGTTGAATATCACCTCGCGCCCCCTCAGCGCCTGGTTGAGCGCCCCGGTGGACACGGCCTCGCAGCCCATGCACTCGGCCAGCGCCCGGCTCTCGCCGCGCCGCGCGGCCACGCATACCTGCGCGCCCAGTCCCTTCAGCTCCAGCGCCAGCATCTGGCCCAGCCTGCCAAAGCCTATCACCAGGCACCTGCTGCCCGCCAGCATCGCGTCGCGCTCGCGCATGGCGGCGTATATCGCACCCTCGGCCGAGGGCAGCGCGTTGCGCCGGGCGAACGCCTCGTCGGCATACAGATCCACCACCGTCCATCCGTTTGCGCGCGCCAGACATGCCAGCGCCTCATCCGCGCCGCCGCAGTATATCCGCGCGCCCGCGCGCAGATGCGGCACTATGTCCTCTATGCGCGGCGCCTCCCGCACCAGAGGCGCGGTTATGTAGCCCTCCCGCGCATAGGGCATCGGCAGCACCGCCGCGTCCGCGACGCCCGCGCATATTCCGCTCATGGGCAGGCCCATGCTCATCACATGCCAGCCCCGCCTGCGCGCCAGCTCGCACAGCAGCTCATGTCGGCGGTCGCCGCCCGCAACCAGCAATTCCATACGCATCCCCCTCCATATACGGCATGCCATAGAATATGCCGGATGCGCGCCCGGGGTTAACGGGCCCGCGCGTGGGGAACGGCCACGCGCTTGTGGTAATGGCTCCGCGCCCAGGGTAACGGCCCCGCGTGTGGGGAATGCCCCGCGCGTGGGGAACGGCTCTGCGCGCGGGGAACGGCTCTGAGCGTGGGGAACGCCCTTGCGCGTGAGAAACGCCTACGAGTGTGGGGAACGCCCCTGCGCGTGGGAAATGCCCCTGCGCATAGGGAACGCCCTCACGCGTGGTGCAACGCCCACGCGTGGCAACGGCCCCCGCGCACGAAGTTACATCTCCTCGCCCCGGGGCAACGCCCCCGCGCACGGAGCCGCAGCGCGCTTTCCCGGCGCGCAAAAAGCGGGAACGGCATACGTCGTTCCCGCAGGATGGCCCGGTGTGCAGTTGTGCTATCGCCCGTCAGCCCTCGGTGCTCTCGCCCTCGGCCTCGGCGGCCGCTTCGGCCTCCAGCAGCTGGCCGTTCTGCTCCATGGCAGTGGCGAACCAGGCGTCGAACTCGCCGTTTTCGGTGACCTTGGCTATGTAGTCGTTTATGGCGGTCAGCAGCGCCTCGTTGTCGCCCTTATCGACGGCCACGGCCACGCCCGAGCTGGTGAAGTCTATCGGCACCTCGCTCACGGCCAGGCCCGGATACACGGTCATGTAGGACTTGCCCACAACGTCGGTGCACAGCACGCCCTCGATGTTGCCCTGGGTCAGCTCCAGCATCAGCAGCGGCACCTTGTCCAGCAGCAGTGTCTCGCTCTGGCTGAACTGCTCCTCGGCCACGCCCTGCTGCAGGGAGCCCAGCTGCGCGCCTATCTTGAGGCCCGCGAAGTCATCGGCGGTCTTGTACTTTTCCAGATCATCCACGCGCACCAGCATTACCTGCTCGCCGATGTAGTAGGGGGTGGAGAAGTCCACGACCTCCATGCGGTCGGGCTTTATCGCCATGCCGGATATTATGCAGTCCAGCTCGCCCGCGCGCAGGGCGGTTATCAGGCCCGCGAACGACTGGTCGCGCACCTCCAGCTCCACGCCCAGCTCAGCGGCCAGGCCGCGCGCCAGGTCCATCTCAAAGCCCGCCAGATACTCCTCGCCGGTCTCGGGGTCGGTGTAGTAGAACTCATAGGGCGCAAAGGTCGCCTCGGTGCCCACTATTATCTTGCCCGCGGCCTTTATATCGTCCAGCTTGTCGGCAAACGCCGCGCTGCAGGTAAGTATCATGGCCAGAGCCAGCACAAGGGCCGCTATCCGCTTCTTCATAAAAAGTCCCTCCTCGATTAAATATGCGGCATGCTCGCCGTTTATGCGGATAATTATACATCCCCTTGCGCCCCGCGTCAACAGGCCCGGGCCATTGTTTACCTGTTTTTATCAATTCAGTGTGATAAAGCGGCGGCGCGCCGCCCAGGGCTGTAACGGCGAATTTACGCGATGCGCACATTAGCTTATGTGTCGCGCGATTGACAATTATGTTATTCCGCAATAGAATGGGAGCGTTGGAGCGCTCCCGCGCTCCGTGCATAAGAACGCAAGGGAAAGAAGGCTTTAATATGTTGCTTCAGGTCTTGATACTGCGTCAGGTGGACCTGCTGCCCGAGCTGCTCAGCGCGTTTACCGCGGCAGGCATACAGGGCTCCACGGTCATAGAATGCGAAGGCGCGCTGCAGGTGCTGGGGCAGGCGTCGGTGGACGCGCCGCCCATATTCGCCTCGCTGCGCAAGTTCCTAAACCCCGATCAGGAGCACAACAAGCTCGTGCTCACCGTGCTGAGCGAGGAGATGTATCCGCGCGCGCGCAAGGCTGTGGCCGACGTGATAGGCGACATCACCGCCCCCGGCACCGGCATAATATTCACCGTGCCCATTACAAATGTAGAAGGATTGGCGAAGAGGAAAAATGGATGATGTGATACTCAGTCTGGCGATAGCGATAGGCTGCGGACTGCTGTTCAACCGCATCGCCAAGAAGATAGGGCTGCCCAACGTGACCGGATACCTGGTGGCCGGCCTGCTGCTGGGCGGCAGCGTGCTCAGGATAATCCCCTTTGAGACAGTGGACCAGCTAAACAGCATAGTCTCGGTGGCGCTGGGCTTCATCGCGTTCTCCATCGGCGGCGAGTTCAAGCTGAGCCACATCCGCCGGCTGGGCGCGCGCATAATCACCGTCACCTGCTTTGAGGCGCTCACCGCGGTGGCGCTGGTGGACATAGTGCTGCTCGCCTGCCGCTTCCCGCCGGCCGAGGCCATCACGCTGGGCGCGATAGCCGCCGCGACCGCGCCGGCCGCCACGCTCATGGTGGTGCGCCAGTACAAGGCCGACGGCCCTGTCACGCGCACGCTGCTGCCGGTGGTGGCCATGGACGACGCGATATGCCTGATGACCTTCTCGATATCGGTATCCATAGCCAAGTCGCTGGAGGCCGAGGGCGACGTCAACTACGCCTCCATGATACTTACGCCCCTCATGGAGATAGCCGGGGCGATACTGCTGGGCGCGGCGATAGGCTTTGCGCTCACGTTCTGCCTGCGCTTTTTCAAGTCGCGCGCCAACCGGCTCACGCTGGTCATCTGCGCGGTGTTCCTGGGCACGGCGCTGGCCAACCTGCTGGGGCTGAGCTCGCTTCTGCTGTGCATGATGATAGGCGCCATGCTGGCCAACCTGTACCGCGAGCTGGACAAGCTCCTGGACGTGGTCGACCACTGGACGCCGCCGCTGTTTTTGCTGTTCTTCGTGCTCTCGGGCGCGGACCTGGACCTGAGCGTGCTGCCGCAGGTGGGGCTTATGGGCGTTCTGTACCTGGGCTTCCGCTCGCTGGGCAAGTACATGGGCGCGCGCATAGGCTCGCGCATATCCCACTTTGAGCCCAATGTGCAGAAGTATCTGGGCATAGCGCTGCTGCCGCAGGCCGGCGTGGCCATAGGTATGACCACCATCGCGGCGGTAGAGCTGCCCCAGTACGGCCCGCAGATACGCGCCGTGATACTCTGCGCCACGCTCATATACGAGCTGCTGGGCCCGGTGCTCACCAAGATCGTGCTCACGCGTGCGGGCGAGATACGTCCCGAGCCGCGCGCCGCCGGGGCGCGGCATTAGTCCCGGCAAGGCGCGCAGGGAAGCTCCGCGATGGCCCGTAAGGGCCGGGGCGACCCCGCATCTCCAGCGAACCCGGCTGCATGTGCGCCGGGTTCGCTTAGGTTCAAGCGGAAACTGCTCCTGGGTGAAG
>JBJEUC010000084.1:0-5273 GCA_051883635.1 Candidatus Fimadaptatus sp. | reverse complement strand
TCTTTTTCGTAAGCAACTGCAAGCCCATGTTTCCGAAAACGCAGAAATTGACGCACACGCTGTCGTTCCCTATGGCAACGGCTGTTCCATGAGCGTTTGCCCAGCACTGCCCTCGGCGCTGAGGCTTGCGTCATGAAACACTGCAGCGTCTCCAGGCGAACGGAGCGGAACTCTTTTTCGTAAGCAACTGCAAGCCCATGTTTCCGAAAACGCAGAAATTGACGCATGCTCCGCCGCTCCCGCTTGCAACAGCTGTTCCATGAACGTTTGGCCCGCCCTGCCATTGACGCGAGGGGTTGGCGGTCTGACACTCTGCGGCGTCTCCAGGCGACTTGAGCGAAACGCGTTTTCGTAAGCAACTGCAAGCCCATACTTCCGAAAGCACCGGAAGTGACGCCCACTCCGCCGCACCCGCTTGCATCGTCCGTTCCATGAACCTCTGTCAACAGCCAAAGCTTCCTCCCGCATCGCTGCGGGAGGAAGCTTTATGCGTATTGCCCACTACGCCACAGGCGCATTGTTCCCCGAACCAGCGCCCTTTGGCGGCACGTATGCCGGTCGCGCGGCAAGCGTCGCGGTGAGCGCCTGCGCCGCTGCGCGACCTTACCGCACGAAGTCGGTCAGCACCTTCTGGTTTTCGGGAGCGGGTATGCCGCTCATGCGGCCCAGCTCTATGCACTTGAGCAGCCAGGCCATGTTGCGGCCGATGTTGGTCATCGTCATCAGGCCCTCCTTGTCCTGCTGCACGTCCTCCGGCTGCCGCCCGTACACGTGGTTCCAGTAGGTCGAGGAGACCACCGGCATCTGGCAGATGGTGAAGTACTTGTTTATCACGTCAAAGGACGCGGTCGTGCCCGCGCGCCGCGCGCTGAGCACCGCCGCCGCGGGCTTGAAGGCGAAGTTCCTGCCGCCCGAATAGAACGCGCGGTCCATGAACGTGAGCAGGCGGCCGCTGGGGTGAGCGTAGTAGACCGGCGAGCCGAACACGAAGCCGTCCGCCTCGGCAGCCTTGGCGACGAACTCGTTTACGCAGTCGTCGAACGCGCAGCGGCCCAGTTCGCGGCACCTGTGACAGGCTATGCAGTCGGTCATCGGCTGGTTGCCGATGAAGATAGTCTCGGTCTCAACGCCTTCGGCGTTCAGCGCTGCGGCCACCTGAGCGAGCGCCGCGCCGGTGCAGCCGTTTTTGCGCGAGCTGCCGTTTACCAGCAAAACTTTCATAGTTATACCTCCTTGCGCTGCGAGCGTATGAATTGTACAATATGATTGTATCAGGCCCGGGCGAATTGTCAAGCGGAATGTGAGCGCGCCGGACGCTCCGGCGCCAAAGGGCCTGCGGAGGGTGAATATGACGTACTATGTAGATGGCATCTCGGGCCGCGCGGGCGCGGACGGGCGCACGCCGGAGACGGCCGTGGCCTGCTGGCGGGAGCTGGCCATGAAGCCGGGCGACACAGTGCTGTTCAGGCGCGGCTCGGTGTTCCGCGACTGCCTGGAGCTGCCCGAGGGCGAGGAGGGCAGGCCGCTGCGCTGCGGGGCCTATGGCGAGGGCGCGCGGCCGGTGTTCATGGGCTCGGTGTCGCTGGCCCGGCCGGAGCTGTGGCGCGAGACGTCCCCCGACATATGGCAGTGGGGCGAAGGCCTTGCGACCGAGCCGGGCAATCTGATATTTGAGGGCGGGGCCTGCGGCGTGATGGTGTGGGAGCAGGCGGAGCTGCGCGCGCAGGACCAGTGGCTCTACACCGCTTCGGGCGCTCAGGAGGGCGGGCCCGCGCCTGAGGGGGCGCGGCTCATGCTGCGCTCGCGCGGCAACCCGGCGCTGCGCCACGGCGTGCTGGAGGCGGCGCTGTACGGCCACAGGCACATCGTGTCCGGGCGCAGCCACGCCGTGTTTGAGGACCTGGCCTTCGTAAATGCCGGTCTGCACGGCTACGGCGAGAGCCATGCGCGCGACGTGGCCTTTCGCCGCTGCGAGTTCCGCATGATAGGCGGCATGGTCTGGAGCCGGGAGCGGCGCATACGCTACGGCAACGCGCTGGAGCTGTGGGACGACTCGCGCGACGTGCGGGTGGAGGAGTGCCTGTTCGACGGCGTGTACGACTCGTGCGTGACGCATCAGGGGCCGGGCGAGCGGGCCGGGCTGGCTGTGAACGTCGCCTTTGTGGGCAACACCTTCCGCAACTACGGCATGGCGGCCTACGAGGCGCGGGACAAGGTGGGGGTGGACGTGCGCTTTGAGCGCAACCGCTGCGAGGGCGCGGGGCTGGGCTTCGCGCTGCAGGGCGAGACGCCGCCCCGCCGCTCCGAGATATGGCCCCGGCCCATGGGGCACCACCTGTTCATATGGCGCATGCCGGACGCCACGGAGAGCGGCGGCATCCGGGTGTGCGGCAACTACTTCGGCGCGGCGCCCTACGGGGCGGCGATATACTCGCTGGCGGGCCCCGGGGCCGAGGCGCAGATACTGCGCTCGGGCAACGAATATGCCAAGGCCAGCGGCCTGCTCGTGCGCTGGGGCGGCCGCGACATAAGCGCGGAGGAGCTGCGCGGGCGCTCGGCGGACGAGGTGTGAGGGGAGCGGGCAGACGGGGGTGGATGGGCGGGTCAAAAGCTCAATGCGGAGAAGGTTGAGTATTCCCGCGCCGCTGTGCAGCATCAGGCGACTGCGCATGTCTCCCCCATACGGCGCATGAGCCGGGCACCACGCGATTCGTTTCCGCCCCGCATTTCAGGCTTGAACGGTTTGCGGGCAGGGAACTTCGCGCTGAGCGGTGAAGTGCATCCACCACACAGTTTCACCATGGCTGCGCAGACCGTGCGGCTGGGCGGGCCGAAAGTTTAATGCGGGAGCAGGTTTAACATATCCGCGCCGCCGAGCAGCATCACGCGACTGCGCATGTCACCCCACATGCGGAGCATGAGTCTGGCATTCCGCGCTTCGCTTCTGCACAGCCTTGCATACAGTCCGGTTGGCAACCGGGAACGCCTCGCTGAGCGGCGAAGTGCATCCACCACACAGTGTCGCCATGGCTGCGCAGGCTTGAGTGGCTGGGCAAGCCGAAAGCTCAATGCGGAGCGGGTTGAGCATTCTTGCGCACCGGGCAGCATCAGGCGACGGCGCATGTCCCCCCCAGACGCGCATGAGCTTGGCACCCCGCGCTTCGCTTATGCACAGCCGTGCATACGGTTCGGTCGGCAAATTGGGAACGCCGCTTATCGGTGGGTAGCATACCTGCGTCGCCGTGCATAATCACGCGACTGCGCATGTCATCCCTGCACGCGTATGTCCAGCTCTTTCTCCAATCCCGCCCCTCACCACTCCCCATCACCAGCACAGCGCCCGATAGCACAGCGCGGTCGGGCGCTGTGCTTTGCCATTTGGCAAAAGAAATTTTAACCACAGTATTGGCACGCACACCAAATCATGCTATAATAACCGTATTCAAACGTTTTAGATAAGGGAGAAATGCCGTGAGCGTTAATTTGAAGGACGTGGCGAGCCGTGCGGGGCTTTCGGTAGCCACGGTGTCGCTGGCGCTGAGCGGCAGCGACAAGGTGAGCAAGAGCACCCGGCAGCGCGTGGAAAAGCTCGCGCGGGAGATGGGCTATCGGCCCAACCTGTACGCGCGCAAGCTGGTCACGCGCCGCAGCCGGCAGATAGGCCTGATAGTGCCCGATATCGAAAACGTGTATTACGCCTCGCTCGCGCAGCGCATATTCAACGACCTCACTGCCAGTGGATACGGGCTGATGATATCCACCAGCATGAACTCGCGCCTGACCGAGCGCCGGATAGTATGCGAGATGATAGAAAACCGCGTGGATGCGCTCATGATAGCGCCGGTGAACGCGCCCAACAGCGACGCGGGCTACCTTGCCATGCTGGACGAGGCGGGCATACCGCTGCTCTTCGTCACCTCGGCTTACCCCGGGGCCGACCGCCCCTGCGTGATGTGCGACCTGTACGGGGGCATGCGCAGCGCGGTCGGCGCGCTGTATGCCGGGGGCTGCCGGCGCATGGCGCTCTTGAGCGGCACCGAGGGCGTGTACAGTCTCGACCTGCGCGTGGCGGGCTACCGCGACTTCCTCCGGGAAAACGGCATAGCCTATGAGCAGGTCTACCATCTGGACAACGTGCGCTATGAGGACGCCTATGCGCTGATACGCGACATGGACGGGCCGGACGCCGACGCGTACATCTGCGTGAACGACATGATGGCGCTGGGCGTGGTGAACGCGCTGCTGGAGAGGGGCGTGCGCGTGCCGGAGGACGTGTCGGTGATAGGCTATGACGACGTGATATTCTCGGCGGTGTCGCAGGTGCCCATAACCACGGTGCGGCAGGACATCCGGCGCATCGCCTCGGAGGCCGTCAACCGCGTGCTGGATATGGCGCAGGGCAATGCACATGGCCGCGTGAGCGGGTGCGTGCTGCCCTGCGAGCTGATAGAGAAGCGTTCGACGCGCGGACGCAGTCAATGAACGGGAGGTATGGACCATGTTTGCGCTTACCAATGTGACGGTCAACCATGGGCGGTTGAAAGACTCGCCGCGCAGCAGGCTGGTGGATGGGAGCAGGCCGCTGACGTTTGGCTGGGGCGCGCAGAGCAGCCGCCGGGAGGCGTATCAGACCGCATGCCGCGTGCGCCTGAGCGGCGGCGGCTTCGGCTGGGACAGCGGCTGGGTCGAGCAGCGCCGCAAGTCGCTTGAGTACACCGGCGCGCCGCTGCCCGAGGGCGAGCGCGTGGCGCTGGAGATAACCATACGCGACGACGCGGGCAACGTAAGCGCGCCCTACTGCGCCGACATATGCAGCGCGGCGGTGGACTGGCGCGCGGGCTGGATAGGCGCGGCGGAGGACGAGCCGGGCCGCACGCTCTACCTGCGGCGCGAGTTTGCGCCCGCGCGGCCCGTGCGCTCGGCCGTGCTGTACGCCTGCGGCATAGGCTATCACAAGCTCTACCTGAACGGCGAGGCGCTGGACGCGGCCGAGCTGGACCCCGCCAACACCGATTACGCCGCGCAGTGCCAGTACGTCGTGTGGCCGGGGCTGGAGGCCAGGCTGCGCCCGGGCGCAAACTGCCTGGGCGCGCTGGTGGGCAACGGCTGGCGGCGCAACGTGCTGCTGCGCGAGGAGGGCGGCGCGGACGTGCGCGCCATGCGCTACGCGGGCCGGCCGCAGCTGAGCGCCATGCTGCGCCTTACCTATGAAAACGGCGACACCGAGTGGCTGCTCACCGACGGCGCATGGCAGTGCGGCTACGGCGCGCATG
>JBJEUC010000083.1:0-5274 GCA_051883635.1 Candidatus Fimadaptatus sp. | reverse complement strand
AGCCCGCCGGGGAGACGCCCGCGCCCGAGGAGCCGGCGCAGGCCCCCGAGGAACCGGCTGCCGGGCCCGCCGAGCCCGAAGCGCCCGCAAGCGCCGAAGAGCCCGCGGCGGACGAGAGCATGATGTTCGGCATACAGGGCCGCCAGCACATAATGCAGCCCGCGCCCGAAATGGAGGGCGGTCCGGCTGACGACTGGGGCATCCCCGCGCAGGAGGAGCCCGCAGCCGAGCCGATGCCCGAGTTCGAGCCTGCTGAGCCGGTCGAGGAAAAGCCCGCCCGGAAGCACGGCTCCAAAAAGGGCCGCAAGGCCCGCAAGGACAAGGGCGCCGCGCGCCGCCGCGACTTCGACCTGGACGATGACGACGACGACGATTTCCGCGCGCCCGTGTCCGGCGATACCGCCGTGTACAAAGAGACCGCCGCGCCGCGCGTGCGCATAAGCGACGATGACGACGAGCCCGAGGACGATTTCATGCGCTATGAAGCGCCTCAGCCCGAGGAGGACGTCCCCGGGGAGCAGGGCTTCGAGATGCCGGACAACGGCTTCATCGGCGGCTATGACGACGACGCCTACGCGCCGGGCTATCAGGACGACGAATACGAGGAGGGCGAATACGAGGAGGAGCCCGAGGAGGGCGGCAGGGGCGGCTGCCTCAAGGCCTTCACCGTGCTGCTGGTGATACTGCTGGTGCTGTTCGGCGGCGTATGGGCGCTGGACTACTTCGGCGTCATCAACGTGCGCAGCATAGCCTCCGACGTGCTGGAGATGCCGGTGTTTGACCCGCTGCGCGGCAGCCTGCTGCCCGCCGCGACTGTGCCCGACGCCGTGCCCACGCCCGAAAGCGGCGCGCTGCCCACGCCCGAAAGCGGCGCGCTGCCCACGCCCGAGTTGACTTCCGAGTCGGGCGCTGCGCCCACCATACAGCCGGCTTCCAATGAGCCGACCGCGATACCTGCAATAGATACTGAAGCGACCGCCGCGCCCACCGACGCGGCGGCCTCCCAGCTGAATGCGACTTCGCCTGAGACTGATTCTCAGGCGAATCTTTTGGCGCAGGGCGTGACAAACGTCGTGCAGACCGCGCTTGCGCAGCAGCTGTACCTGGAGGCGCACCCCGTCGATGCGGCAAAGCCCGACAACGATGCGTTTGACCTCGAGTACGGCGTGTACGTGGACTACGAGCGCGACCGCGATTACAGCCGCCCGGAACCTATCTCGTTCGGCCAGGGCAGCGAGTACACCAACCTCGAGGGCGTCATCACCTTCCGCGGCAATAACTTCCGCGAGAACGCCGCCTACGGCACGGCTTCGCTGGAGAAAAAGGAGTTCAAGGTGCTGTGGAAGAACCGCATCGGCTCCATAGACAGCGGCTATGCGGTGTGGTCGGGCGTGGGCTGGAACGGCCAGCCGGTCATGATACACTGGTCCGACGCCATGCGCCAGATGATGAACATAGACGAGAAGTACGCCGACGACAGCGACCTGGTCGAGGTCATATACGGCACGCTGGACGGCAACATCTACTTCCTGGATTCGCGCACGGGCGATTACACGCGCGACCCCATCAAGCTGGGCTTCCCGATAAAGGGCAGCGTGTCGATAGACCCGCGCGGCTATCCGCTGCTGTATGTGGGCCAGGGCATATCCAAGGCCAACGGCAAGACCGGCTCGATAGGCTGGCGCGTGTACAACCTGCTCAACCAGGAGCACATGTACCTGCTCAACGGCCATGACGAGCTGCGCTTCCGCACGCACGGCTCGTTCGACGGCGTGTGCCTGCTGGACGCCGAGACCGATACGATTATCGAGGGCGCCGAAAACGGCATATTCTACACGATAAAGCTGAACACCAACTTCAACTGGAACGAGCAGACCATCTCGATAGACCCCGTGGTCACGCTGTACCGCTATAAGTCGCGCCTTTCGCGCGCGGTGGGCGACGAGGGCCTGGGCATAGAGAACTCGGTCGCGGCCTACGGTCAGTACGCTTACTTCGTCGACAACTCGGGCCTGCTCACCTGCATAGACCTCAACACCATGGATCCCGCGTGGCTGTTCGACGTGGGCGACGATACCGACGCCTCCATCTCGCTCGAGCAGCAGGCCGACGGCACCGTCGCGCTCTATACGATAAACGAGGTCGACAAGCAGGGCAAGAGCGGCGACTGCACCATGCGCAAGCTGAACGCGCTCACCGGCGAGCAGCTGTGGAGCTACTCGGTCAAGTGCAAGTCCGACGGCACCAACGGCGGCGGCGGCTTCGCCTCGCCCGCGCTGGGCCAGAACAGCCTGAGCGAGCTGGTGTACTTCAACGCCGCGCGCACCGACGGCGGCGGCACGCTGTACGCCTTCAACAAGATGACCGGCGAGATAGTCTGGAGCAAGACCACCGGCCGCTACTCCTGGTCGTCGCCGGTGCTGGTGTACAATGAGGCGGGCGAGGGCGTCGTGATACTGGGCAACTCGGGCGGCGTGCTGCGCATGTACGACGGCCTCACCGGCAAGGTGTACGACGAGATAGAGATAGACGGCAACATGGAGGGCAGCCCGGCGGTGTACAACGACACGCTCGTGATAGGCACCCGCGACTGCAAGATATACGGCATAAAGATACTGTAACCGCCGCCGGGCCGCGCGCCCGGCCCCGGCCAGCCCTGCGGGAGCGGACGCATGCGTCCGCTCCCGCGCTGCGTTGGGGGGGAAGTTACGCCCGCGCAACATCCCTGCTCTGCAAAGCGAACGGATGGCGCGCATGAGCGCCCCCTCATCTCAATTACCGGTTGCAAAATGGCGCGAATGGTGGCATAATGTGGTAGTTAAGAACTCATGGGGAGGGATACGCTTGAAGTACATAGTGGCGCTTGACCAGGGCACCACCAGCTCGCGCGCGGTGGTGTTCGACGAAATGGGCACCCCCGTGGCCTCGCAGGGTATTGAGTTTAAGCAGATATATCCCAACGCCGGTTGGGTCGAGCATGACCCAAACGATATTCTGGACAGCCAGATACAGGCGCTCAGGCTGGCCGTGGAAAAGAGCGGCGTGCCGGTCAGCCGGATAGCGGCCATCGGCATAACCAACCAGCGCGAGACCACCGTGGTGTGGGACCGCGCGACCGGCAAGCCCATCTATAACGCCATAGTGTGGCAGTGCCGCCGCACGTCGCATCTGGTGGAGCGGCTCAAGCGCGACGGCCTGGGCAATACGATACGCGAGAGGACGGGCCTGCTGCCCGACGCCTACTTTGCCGGCACCAAGATACAGTGGCTGCTGGAAAACGTGCCCGGCGCGCGCGAGCGGGCCGAGCGCGGTGAGCTGTGCTTCGGCACGATAGACTCCTTCCTGGTATGGAACCTGACCGGCGGGCGCGCGCACGTGACCGACGCCACCAACGCCGGCCGCACCATGCTGTTCAATATCCATACCCAGAAGTGGGACGACATGCTGCTGCGCGCGCTGGACATACCGGCTTCGATGATGCCCGAGGTGTGCGATTCCTCGGCGGTGGTGGGGCTGCTGCGCAAGGACATACTGGGCGCGGAGATACCCATCGCGTCCATGGTGGGCGATCAGTCGGCGGCGCTGTTCGGGCAGGGGTGCTTCGGCGCGGGCATGATGAAGAACACATACGGCACAGGCTGCTTCCTGCTGATGAACACCGGCAAGACGCCCGTGCGCTCCAGCAATAACCTGCTCACCACGATCGCGTGGCGCATAAACGGCCAGCCGTACTACGCGCTGGAGGGCTCGGTGTTCGTGGCCGGAGCGGTGGTGCAGTGGCTGCGCGACGAGATGAAGCTGGTGTCCAGCGCCGCCGAGACCGACCAGATAGCCCAGTCCATACCCGATAACGGCGGCGTGTACCTGGTGCCGGCCTTTACCGGGCTGGGCGCGCCCTATTGGGACATGTACGGCCGGGGCACTGTGGTGGGCCTCACGCGCGGCACCGGACGGGCGCACTTCGTGCGCGCTGCGCTGGAGGCCATCGCCTATCAGACGCGCGACGTGGTGGACGCGATGAAGCTGGACGCCGACCTGATACCCGAGGTCATACGCGTGGACGGCGGCGCGAGCGCCAACAACTTCCTCATGCAGTTCCAGGCCGACATACTGGGCACGCGCGTGCTGAGGCCTGCGGTAATCGAGACCACGGCCATGGGCGCGGCGATGCTGGCCGGGCTGGCCGTGGGCGTGTGGGATACGAAGCAGCTGGGCGCGCTGTGGCATGCCGAGCGCGAGTTTGGGCCCATGATGGATGGCGTTACGCGCCTTAAGCTCTACCAGGGCTGGCAGCGCGCCGTGGAGCGCGCGCGCGGCTGGGTTGACGAGGGAGTTCAGGGATGATGATACATAAGGAGCTGGTTTGACATGAAGATAGGCGTACTGTTCAGGCTGGAAAACGATATAGACGCGGAAATGAGCAAGGTGGCCTCGCTGGGCCTTCACAGCTGCCAGATAACCTGCTGGGACATGGCGCTGATGACGCCCGAAAAAGCCGAGGAGGTAAAGCGCGCCAGCGCCCGTCACGGCGTGGAGGTGTCCACCTTCTGGTGCGGCTACCGCGGCGAGCGCATATGGAACTTCATCGACGGCCCCCGCACGCTGGGCATAGTGCCCGAGGAGCTGCGCGCCGCCCGCACCGAGGACCTTATAAAGGGCTCTGACTTTGCGCGCATGCTGGGCGTGAACCAGATGGCCACCCACGCGGGCTTCCTGCCCGAGTGCCCCAGCGACCCGCAGTATCCGGGCGTGCTGGATTCGCTGCGCGCCATCGCCACCCGCTGCCGGGAGAACGGCCAGTACTTCCTCTTCGAGACCGGCCAGGAGACGCCCACCACGATACTGCGCGTGATAGAGGACGTGGGCACGGGCAACCTGGGCGTCAATCTGGACCCGGCCAACCTGCTCATGTACGGCAAGGCTAACCCCGTGGACGCGCTGCGCATCATCGGCAGATACGTGCGCGACGTCCATGCCAAGGACGGCGAGTACCCCACCTGCGGCCGCGAGCTGGGCGTGGAAAAGCCCCTGGGCGAGGGCAGCGTCAACTTCCCGGCGCTGATAAAGGGGCTCAAGGAGTGCGGCTACGATGGCGCCATCACGATAGAGCGCGAGATAAGCGGCGAAAAGCAGCTGGCCGACATAAAGCGCGCCATTGAGATACTGTCCGCGCTTATCTGATATTGACGCGCAGGAGGATTGCGTATGCTTATTCCCGGACTTTGTTCTGTAACCTTCCGCCACCTTTCGCCGCTGGAGATATGCAAGCTCTCC
>JBJEUC010000082.1:0-5281 GCA_051883635.1 Candidatus Fimadaptatus sp. | reverse complement strand
AGGGTATGGAGAAGGATCCGCGCAACCGCTACCAGTCGGCGGCGGAGATGGAGGCGGATCTCAGGCACGCGCTGCGCTCGCCCAGCGGCGGCTTCGTCGGCGGCGAGCATACCGTGCAGCGCAAAAAGCGCCGCGCGCACCGGCAGATGCGCACCTGGGCGCTGGTCGCGATAACAGCGGTGATGGTGGCGCTGGTGACGCTCACGGGCGTCATGGCCATGAGCCGCATACGCATGAGCAGCACCCTGCCCGCGCCCAACACGGTCAACATGACGCTGGAGGCCGCGCAGGAGGAGCTGGCAAGGTGCGGGCTGGGCTGCACGGTGGTGGAGGCGTATCACGACGAGATACCCAAGGGCGTGGTCATAAGCCAGTCGCCGGGCAAGGGCACGGCGGTCGAGGCGGGCGACCGGGTGATACTTACGGTGTCCAAGGGCGTAGATATGGTGATGGTGCCCACGCTCACGGGCCATTCGCGCTCCGAAGCCGTGCGCAAGCTGGACGAGCTGTCGATACCGATAATCGAGGAAAAGCTGGTGGTGTCCAACCTGGAGACCGGCACGGTCGTGGGCCAGAGCCCCGAGGCCGGCAGCTGGATATCGCCGGCGGACGGCGTAACGCTGGAGATAAGCGGTTCCAGCGTCGAGGTGCCCGACGTGGTGGACAAGCCTGCGGACCAGGCTACCGCCGAGCTGGACGCGCTGGGGCTCAAGGTGACGGCGCGCGTGTACTACCCCTCGGGCGACGGCACTGTGGATAACGTGATGAACATCAGCCCGGCCGTGGGCACGCGCGTGCTGCGCGGCAGCGACGTTACGCTCACGCTGTACGCCGCGCCGCCCGATGTGTACATGACCCCGGTGGACGTGTCCTTTGCCGTAAAGACCGACGAGCCCACCGCCACGGTGCGGGCCGTGCTGGTCGAGGAGGACGGCACCGAGGAGGAAGTGTACAGAGGCGAGGCCGCGCCCACCAGCTCGATGCGCCTGGCGCTCACGCTGGAGCGGGCCACTCCGGGCGTGCGCGAGCTGCGCGTGTATGTGAACGAGGAACAGGTGGCCAGCGAAACGGTCATGTTTGAATAGCGGAGGAAAGCGGATTGACGGGGCGCATCATTAAGGGAGTGGGCGGGTTCTACACCGCGCTGTGCGGGGGCAATGCGTACACGCTGCGCGCGCGCGGGTCCCTGCGGCGGATGAGGGTCACGCCCAAGGTAGGCGACTTTGTGGACTTTACCCCGGGCGAGGGCGAGGCCGACGGCTGGCTGGAGCGGGTGCGCGAGCGCCGCAACAGCCTGGAGCGGCCGCCGGTGGCCAACATAGACCTGGCGCTTGTGCAGGTGGCCGCCTGCAACCCGCAGCCCGACCTGGTAATGCTGGACAAGATGCTCATAATATGCCGCCTGGCCGGCATAGACACGGCGGTGCTGATATCCAAGGCGGACCTGGACCCGGCGGCGGCCGAGGCCATAGCGCAGCAGTACGAGCCGGGCGGCATGCCCGTATGCCGCGTGAGCGCGGCCACCGGCGAGGGGCTGGACGCCGTGCGCGCGCTGGTAAAGGGCCGGGCCTGCGCCTGGGCCGGGCAGTCGGGCGTGGGCAAGTCGACGATGATAAGCGCGCTGTTCGGGCTGGACCTGCGCACGGGCGGCCTGTCGCAGCGCACCGAGCGCGGCCGCCATACTACGCGGCACGTGGAGCTGATGGACGTGGGCGAGGGCACTATGGTGTTCGACACGCCGGGGTTCAGCCTGCTCGAGCTGCCGCTTATGGAGCCGATGGAGCTGGAGCGGGGCTATCCGGAGATGGAGGGCATAGAGGGCTGCCGGTTCGCGCCCTGCGCGCACATAAGCGAGCCCGACTGCGCCTTCAAGAGCCGCCGCGCGCAGCTGATGAGCGAGGAGAGATATGAGCGCTACAAGCTCATATTCGAGGAAATGCGCAAGAGATGGAGGGAGCGATATGATTAGGGTTTCCGCATCGATACTGACGGTGGACTGGCTAAACGCTGCCAGCAGCATAGACCGCGTGCTGAACGCGGGCGCGGACTGGCTGCACTTCGACGTGATGGACGGCATGTTCGTGCCCAACATATCGTTCGGCCCCTGCGTGCTCAAGAGCCTGAAGGGACTGGACACCTACCGCGACGTGCATCTGATGATAGAGCAGCCCGAGCGCTACATAGAGGAGTTCGCGGCTGCGGGCGCGGACGGCATAACCGTACACGCGGAGTCCACGCATCACCTGCACCGGGTGCTGCAGCAGATACGCGCGCTGGGCAAGCGGCCGGGCGTGGTGCTCAATCCGGCCACGCCGCTGAGCGCGCTGGATTACGTGCTGGAGGACGTGGAGCTGGTGCTGATAATGAGCGTCAACCCGGGCTTCGGCGGGCAGAAGCTGATAGAGAGCTCGTATCGCAAGGTGGCGGAGCTGCGCGAGATGTGCGTGCGCCGGGGCCTTGACGACATGCTGATAGAGGTCGACGGCGGCGTGAACGCGCAGACCGCGCCCCAGCTTATCTCGGCGGGCGCGAATGTGCTGGTGGCCGGCTCGGCGCTGTTCGGCGCGGAGGACCCCGTGGCCATGGTAAAGGCGCTCAAGATGGAGCAGTGATAATTTGTGATTCCGACGCCGAGGGCCCCGCGCCCCAGGCTTCAGGATATATTAAGGCGCTTGGATGCGCCGGGATGTTGAAAGGTGGTATAACCCATGAAGAAGTTTGTTTCCATGCTGCTGGCTCTGACGCTGACGCTCATGCTGGGCTGCGCTCAGGCGGAAGACGCGACATCTGCAACCACTGTGCGCATAGGCGCGCTCAAGGGCCCCACGGCCATGGGCATGGCGCAGATGATGCAGGCGGCGGCCGAGGGCGAAAGCGGCTATCAGTTCACGATAGCGGGCGCGGCCGACGAGCTCACCGCGCTGCTGGTAAAGGGCGAGCTGGACGCGGCGGCGGTGCCCGCCAACCTGGCCAGCGTGCTCTACAACAACACCCAGGGCGGCGT
The DNA here is from genome assembly GCA_051883635.1 of Candidatus Fimadaptatus sp. Taxonomy (GTDB): domain Bacteria; phylum Bacillota; class Clostridia; order Christensenellales; family Aristaeellaceae; genus Fimadaptatus. The sequence goes on along the minus strand of JBJEUC010000082.1, from coordinate 2,277 downwards.
ACAGGTCGCCATGATTAACACGCTGGGCGTGCTCTACGTGCTGGAGGCCGGCGATACCGTGCAGTCGGTCGCCGATCTCAAGGGCAGGACGATATACTCCACCGGCAAGGGCACCACGCCCGAGTTCGCGCTGGACTACGTGCTCACCGGCAACGGCATCGACCCCGAGGCGGACGTGACGGTCGAGTTCAAGAGCGAGGCCACCGAGCTGGCGGCGGCGCTGCAGAGCGGCGAGGCGACCCTGGCGGTGCTGCCCGAGCCCTATGTGACCACCGTGCTTGCCGGCAACGAGAACGTGCGCGTGGCGCTCAGCCTCAACGACGAGTGGAACAAGGTGAGCGAGGAGAGCGGCATGGTGACGGGCGTGCTGTTGGTGCGCACCGGGTTTGCCGCAGAGAACCCCGAGGCGGTGACGCAGCTGCTGGCCGATTACGAGCAGTCCGTGGCCTTCGTAAACGCCAGTCCCGCCGAAGCGGCCGTTATCATTGAGGAAAACGGCGTGGCCAAGGCGGCTGTGGCGGAGAAGGCCATACCCAAGTGCAACATAGTGTTCATCAGCGGCGATGACATGCGCGCAAAGCTGGAGGGGTACCTCACCGTGCTGGCCGATATGAACATCAAGGCCGTGGGCGGCGCGCTGCCGGGCGACGATTTCTACTACGGCGCGCAGGCGGCCGAGGAAGCTGCGGCGTAACGCATACATGCGCAGGGGGGAACGTGAGCGGCTGTCTCGCGTTCCCCCTTTTGCGATGGGAGGATGGCCATGCGGGTAAACAGGGAGCTGGGTCAGGGCAGGGAGCCGCTGTACATGCGCGCAGGGGCGGTGCTGGTGTGGCTCGCGGTATGGGAGATAGGCGCGCGGGCGCTGGGGCAGGAGATACTGCTGGCTTCGCCGCTGCGCGTGATGGAGATACTCTGGGGCCTGATGCGCGAGCGCGGCTTCTATATGGCGCTGGCCACCTCGTCCCTGCGCATAGCGGCGGGGTTCCTGCTGGCACTGGCGGCGGGCAGCGTGCTGGCGGTGGCGGCGCATGTGCTGCCGCCGGTGCGCGCGCTGCTCAGGCCGCTCATGGTGTGCGTGAAGTCGGTGCCGGTGGCCTCGTTTGTGATACTGGCGCTGGTGTGGATAAAGTCGCGCTACCTGTCGGTATTCATCGCCTTTCTGATGGCGCTGCCGATATTCTACTCGCAGGTGGGGCTGGGGCTCAGGAGCGTGGACGCAAAGCTGCTGGAGATGGCGGACGTGTTCGGTGTGGGCTTCATGCGGCGGCTGAGGCATCTGTACTGGCCGCAGGTAGCGCCGCAGCTGAGGAGCGCCTGCCGCCTGGCCTGCGGGCTGTGCTGGAAGGCCGGGGTAGCGGCCGAGGTGATAGGCCTGCCGCCCGATTCGATAGGCGAGCGCCTGTACGACGCCAAGCTGTACCTCAACACCGGCGAGGTGCTGGCCTGGACGGTGGTGATAGTGCTGATAAGCCTTGTGTGCGAGAAGCTGATACCGGGAGGCGAGCGCAGATGAAGCTGGAGCGTGTGACCAAGCGTTTTGACGGGCGGGCCGTGCTGGACGGGATGACGCACGAGTTTGCGCCGGGCGTGACGGCGATAATGGGGCCTTCGGGCGTGGGCAAGAGCACGCTGCTGTTGCTGCTCATGGGCCTTGTGCGGCCCGACAGCGGGCGCGTGGAGCCGCCGCAGGGCCGACTGGGCGCGGTATTTCAGGAGGACAGGTTGCTGGAGCAGCTCACCGCCGTGCAGAACCTGTGCTTTGTGGCGGGCCGCGAGGCGGAGCTGCGGGCGCGCACGCTGCTTGAGCGCCTGGGGCTGGGCGCGGAGCTTCAAAAGCCCGTGAGCGGGTTCTCGGGCGGCATGAAGCGCCGGGTGGCCATCGCCCGGGCGCTGGTGGTGGAGCCTGAGGTGCTGATAATGGACGAGCCCTTCCGGGGCCTGGACGAGGAGACTCGCGCCATGACGGCGCGGGTGATACGCGAGCAGCGGGTGCGGACCATTGTGTTTGTAACACATGACGGGGCGGAGCTGGGACTGATGGGGGCAGACAGGGTGATGAGGCTGTGAGGCGGGGATGCGCCTCACAGGTAGGTTATTTGTTTTGCGTTCTGGCGTTGCCTTGCGGCGAGAGCGGCGGTGTTCTTGCGCCGCTGGTGCATATTGTGTGCATGTTGCTCTGCGTTCTTTTGTTGCCTTGCAGCTTTCGCGGCAACGTCCTTGCGCCGCTTATGGCTGCGGCAGCAGCCATGTGGCAGCCTCCGGCGGCCAAGGAGG
>JBJEUC010000081.1:0-5285 GCA_051883635.1 Candidatus Fimadaptatus sp. | reverse complement strand
CATTGCTGTTTTCGACAGCTATGACCCGCCGCATCGAATCGCCCCACATTATGCCGTTGCGGAATACAAAGGGCTCGGACTCCTGAGCGTCGCCCATTTCCTCCGCACAGGCGCAGGTACAGAAGAGCATGATAAGAATCAAACCGATAGACACAGCAAGTCTTGCTTTCATATACGGACACCTCCTGTTTCTAAAGCAGCGCAGAAACTGACGCAACAAACATCATTTTCCATTCAAACTATACCATGTTGGGATTCTGCTGTCAATGCGTAACGATATCCCGAATGACATGGGCTGCATTGCCTGCCGCGGCCATGATATCGCCCTCACAAAAGCCCCTTACGGGTGTTAAATTCTGCTTCCTTTTGAGCGGGGAAGGTGTTATAATCATCGTGTAAAGCCGCCGCGCATGGTGCGGCGCTCAAGGGGCACGTCGGTTTAGAATGGAGGGACGTATAATGATTGTTCCGAACGAATGCAGCTTTTCTGTAAAGAGATATGCCACCCGAGGCATGATGGGCCGGGCGGCCGCCCGCGACGCGGCGCAGATAATGCGCGACATGCTGAGCGTGAAGCCCGCGATAAACGTGATATTCGCGGCCGCGCCCTCGCAGAACGAGGTGCTTGCGGCCCTGCTGGAGCAGGACGTCGACTTTACGCGCATACGCGCGTTCCACATGGACGAGTACGTGGGCCTGGAGCCCGGCGCGCCGCAGAGCTTCGGCGAGTACCTGCGCGAGCACATATTCGGCCGCGCCCGCTTCATGGAGGTCAACTACATCGACGGCCGCGCCGCCGATATCGACGCCGAGTGCGCGCGCTATGCCGCGCTGCTCAGAAAGTACCCGCCGGACGTGGTCATGATGGGAATAGGTGAGAACGGCCATATCGCCTTCAACGACCCGCACGAGGCCGACCTCAGCGACCCGCGCGCGGTCAAGCGAGTCGAGCTGGACGAGGTGTGCCGCATGCAGCAGGTGCACGACGGCTGCTTTGCCAGCCTTGCCGACGTGCCGCGCTATGCGATAACGCTCACCGTGCCCACGCTCACGCAGGCTGCGGCGCAGATATGCGTTGTGCCCGCCGCCGCCAAGGCCGCCGCCGTGCGCGCGGCCGTGTGCGGGCCGATAGGCAGCGAGTGCCCCGCCAGCGCGCTGCGCCTGTGCCGCGACGCGCGCATGTACCTGGACGCCGACAGCGCGGCGCTCATCGAGAGCGTATGAGCGCGCTGGTCATAAAGAACTGCCGCCTGGTCACCGAGACGCGCGTGATAGAGGGCGCATCGCTGCTGATGGAGGACGGCCGCATCGCAGCTCTCGCGGGCGCGGGGCAGGAGCTCAACGCGCCCGGCGCCCAGGTGCTGGACGCGCAGGGGCTGTACGCCGCGCCGGGCTTTATCGACGCGCATGTGCATGGCGGCGGGGGCTACGACTTCATGTGCGGCGACGCGGACAGCGTGCGCAGCGCCTGCCGCACCCACCTCATGCACGGCACCACGGCGCTGATGGCGACCGTCTCCACCGCCGATAACGCGGCCTTCCTGCGCGCGATGGACGCGATAGAGCGGGCCTCGGCGGATACGGAGCAGATAGCGGGCATACATATTGAGGGGCCGTACTTCGCCATGAGCCAGCGCGGCGCGCAGTCGCCCCGCTTCATACGCGACCCTGATCCGGATGAGTACATGGAGATAGCGCGGCGCTTCCCGGCCGTTAGGCGCTGGTCGGCCGCGCCGGAGCTGCCCGGCGCGCTGGATATGGCGCGCAGGCTGCGCCCGCTGGGCGTGCGCATGTCGATAGGCCACTCCGACGCGCTCTATGAGGAGGTGCTGCCGGCTTACGAGGCGGGCTTTGACTGCGTCACGCACCTGTACTCCTGCGTGTCTACCGTCAAGCGCATAAACGCCTTCCGCCACGCGGGCATAGTCGAGGCGGCGTACCTGCTGGACGGCATGACGGTGGAGCTGATAGCCGACGGCTGCCACCTGCCGGAGAGCCTTCTCAAGCTGGCCCTCAAGGTAAAGGGCCCCGAGCGCATAATGCTGGTGACCGACGGCATAAGCGCCGCAGGGCTGGAGAACGTCGAGGGCGAGATATTCTCCCAGACCTGCGATTCGATGATAGTGATAGAGGACGGCGTCGCCAAGCTGCCCGACCGCAAGGCCTTTGCCGGCAGCGTAGCCACCGCCGACCGCCTGGTGCGAACGATGATGAAGCTGGGCGGCGCGAGCCTGGTCGACGCGGTAAAGATGATGACCTCCACGCCCGCAAGGTACCTGGGGCTGTATGGCGAGCGCGGCTCGCTGGAAGTGGGCAAGCGCGCGGACGTGGTGCTGTTCGATGGGGACATAGACATAAGGCATGTTATTCTGGGCGGGCGCGTGGCGCTCTGACCCAATAAACAGGAGGCAATTATGCTCATAGCAAGTCATGGCAGATCCCCTTATTGCGTGTATGTGGCCCAGAGCGCGCCCGACAGCGCCGTGTACGCCGCGGAGGAGCTGTGCCGGTATCTCAGGCGCGTGACCGGCGCGCTCCTGCCGCTGCTGCGCGAAAAGCCGCCGGTGGATACCTGGTTCGCGGTGGGCTGCGACGCGGCGCGCGAGGCCGGAGTGGACGTGGACGCCGAGGAGCTGGGCGACGAGGGCTTCGTGATACGCACCGTGGGCGCGCGCATCGCGATAAGCGGCGGCCGGGGCACGCTGCGCGGCGACGTGTACGGCGTGTTCGCGCTGCTGGAGGAGCAGGTGGGCCTGCGCTTCTTCACCGAGACGATAGAGCGCGTGCCCGTGAAGCCCACGCTGGAGCTGCCCGAGCTGAATGTCAGGCAGGTGCCCGCGCTGGAGTACCGCGACGCATTCTACCCCGGCCTCACGCTGGGCGGCGACTGGGCGGTCAAGAACCGCGTCAACGGTCAGTACGTAAACGTGCGCCCGCATCAGGGCGGCAGGGTGATGTACTATCCCTTCGTGCATAGCTTTAACCTGATACTCGACCCCGAGGAGTGGTTCGATACGCATCCCGAGTACTTCTCCGAGGTGGACGGTCAGCGCGTGAAGGAGCGCACCCAGCTGTGCCTGACCAACCCCGAGGTGCTGCGCATCGCCAAGGAGAAGGTGCGCGCGTGGCTGCGTGAGCACCCAGAGGTCACGATAGTGTCCATTTCGCAGAACGACTGCTACAACCCCTGCGAGTGCGCAAACTGCCGCGCCGTGGACGAGTACGAGGGCTCCCACGCCGGCACGCTGCTGCGCTTCGTGAACGCCATCGCCGAGGAGCTGGAGGGCGAGTTCCCGCACGTCGTGTTTGATACGCTGGCGTACCAGTTCACGCGCAAGCCGCCGCTCCACGTGCGCCCGCGCGCCAACGTGTGCGTGCGCCTGTGCTCGATAGAGTGCTGCTTTGCGCATCCGCTCAGCGAGTGCCAGCTGCCCATGTCGTTTGGCGGCAAGGAGCGCCCCGGCTCGTTCCAGGCCGACCTGGAGGGCTGGGCGAAGATATGCGACCGGCTGTACGTGTGGGACTACGTGGTCAATTACAGCCACTACGCCATGCCATTCTTCAACTTCGGCGTGCTGGCGCCCAACATCCGATACTTCATCGACAACCACGTAAAGGGCGTGTTCGAGGAGGGCTCCACCTCGCAATACGGCGGCACCGAGTTCGCCGAGATGCGCGCGTGGATAATCGCCAAGCTCCTCTGGAACCCGGACCAAGACGCGCACGCGCTGGCGGGCGAGTTCATCGACGGCGTGTACGGCCAGGCGGCGCCCTTCGTGCGGCAGTATTACGACCTGCTGCGCGCGGCGCTGGAGAGCAGCCCCGACACGCACTTCGGCCTCTACGCGCTGCCCGAAAAGCCCTACATCACGCCCGAGGTCTGCCGCCGCGCCGAGGAGCTGTTCGACAAAGCCGAGCTGGCCGCCGAGGACGAGGTCATACGCGAGCGCGTGCGCGTGGCGCGCCTGCCCGTGCGCTTCTTCGCGCTCTACACCCAGGACCCCGCCACGCCCGGCCGCGACGAGGCGATAGAGGCCTTCCGCCGCGAGCTGGAGAGCCGCTGCCTGCTCGACATAATGGAGGGCCGCACGCTGGACTACGCCATCGACGAGATGAAGCGCGGCCCGCAGAAGCGCGCCTGACGGGCCGCCCTCCGATAGTTGACATATGCCGGAAACAGTGGTATAATGTGCGTGCAAAGCGGCATATGCCTAAAATTCAGCAGAGGTGACGACATGCCAAGACCATGCAAGCTCCGGCGCATCTGCGCCCTGCCCGCGTATGGGCGCTTCGTGCCCGCGGACGCGGGGGAGGCGGGCGATGCGCTCGCGGTGGAAATGACCGTGGACGAGTTCGAGGCCATACGCCTGATAGACCTGGAGGGCCTGCGCCAGGAGGAGTGCGCCGCGCGCATGAACGTGGCGCGCACCACCGCTCAGGCCATATACAACAGCGCGCGCGAGAAGCTCGCCAGGTGCCTGGTCTACGGATGCGAGCTGCGCATTGGCGGCGGCGAGTACATACTGTGCGACGGCGCGCAGGAGTGCGCGTGCAGCGGCTGCAAGCGCCGCTGCCGCCTGCGCTGCCGGGACGCAGGCCGCTGCGAAGAGGAGGACGGACGATGAGGATAGCGGTTCCCTACGACGGGGGAGAGGTATTTCAGCACTTTGGCCATACAGGCACGTTCAAGCTGTACGACGTGGACGCGGAGGGCAGGGTGACGTTTTCGAGCGTTATGCCCGCCGGCGGCACGGGCCACGGCGCGCTGGCGGGGTATCTGGGCCGCCTGCGCGTGGATACGCTCATATGCGGCGGCATAGGCGGCGGCGCAATAAGCGCCCTGCGCGCCGCCGGCATACGGGTATGCGCGGGGGTCACGGGCGACGCCGACGCGGCGGTGAACGCGCTGGCTGCCGGCACGCTCGAGTACGGTGATTCCGCCAACTGCTCCCATCACGAGCAGGGCGAAGGCCACACCTGCGGTGAGCACGCCTGCGGTGAGCACACCTGCGGCGGGCGCTCATGCGGCCCGGACTGCGGAGAGTGAATCCCTTGACACAGAGCGGGCGCGGCGTTGGAATATGCTGCGCCCGCTTTGCGCTCCCGGCAAACGAATTGCCAAAAAAGATGAAAAAAAGTGGATTTGGGTATTGACAAGCGCGGAGAAGTGGTGTATAATAACTCTTGTCGCCGCGAGTGCGACCCGGAAATATGACCCATTAGCTCAGGTGGTAGAGCACTTGACTTTTAATCAAGGTGTCCGGAGTTCGAATCTCCGATGGGTC
>JBJEUC010000080.1:0-5300 GCA_051883635.1 Candidatus Fimadaptatus sp. | reverse complement strand
GCCTATCAGCGCGTAATGCTCCAGCGCGAGCCCGTTCACGGCCCGCGGATCCAGCTCCCAGTAATAGCCCGCCTGGCCCAGGGCGTCCGCGCGTATCTCTCCGCCGACGGCTATCTGCCAGCGCCCGTTGCGCGCGCCCGCAAGCACCGCGACGAGCCGCCCGCCGAAGCCGCGCTGCGCACGGATATTGTATGTGATGCTGGCGCGCGAAAGGCGCGCCTCAAGCCGGCAGAAGCCGCTGATGCCCTCCTCGAGCGGGCGCAGCAGTATCATCTCGCGGCGGTAATCGTTCTTCAGCATGCACGCATCGCCTCCTGACAAAGCCTATGCGCACCCGCCGCGCGCTATTCCGCCCGCGCGCCGCGCGCAAACGCGCCAGCATACGCCCCGCGCGCCCGGGATTGTCGGGGTAAGATTGGACAAGGCGGTGGGGCATCTCACTCGCCGTTATCGCTGAAGGGTCGAGTCCTTCCTTGCGCGCACCCCGCAAGAAAGCCCGCCAGAGCCTTGGCCCTGGCGAGCTTTCCCATACATCATTCGATTATCCTATACCCGTCAGCCGTGCAGCAGCCCGGCCTGCACATAGCCCTGCGCGCCGTTCAGCGTGCGCACCAGGGCCCAGCTGTCCTGCTCCTCCAGCAGCTCCACTACCTCGCCGTCCCCGAGCCTGCGCACGGCATCGGACCCGTCCGCCGCATCGGCAAACAGCGGCGCGCCCTCGTCGGCGGCCAGCAGGTTAGATGCGGCAAAGGGCAGTATGTACTGCGCCGAGCAGTAGCCCTCATATGCGCCGTACTGCACGTAATACCACTTGCCGTCGGCGGTGGAGCCTATTATCTCCACCTCATCCCCCTGGCTGAGCCGGTACACCACGGTGGCGGAGGTGCTGGCCTGGCTGCGCATGTTCAGCTCGGAGGCCGTCACCTTGCCCCTGTCGGTCACGCCCGGCACATAGCCCGCGTCCGGAGTCTGGGTGGGCGCGGCCGTGGGCAAGGGCGTCGCCGCAGCCGTGGGCGCGGGGGACGTGCCGAAGTTGAGGTACTTGGTCTTTATGTACCCGGTCTTGCCGGCATAGGTTATGCAGGCCCAGTCGCTGTCAATGCCGTTGCCCACCGAATGCACGGTGAGCAGGGCGCCGTCGGGCGCGGTGCCCAGGGATGTGCTGTCGGTCGTGGGCAGCTGGCGTATGTGCATGGCGCCGCCGCAGACCAGCGTGGCTGTGCCGGAGGACGGAGCGCCCGTGGGCGCGACGGTCGGCGCGGCGGTCGGCGCAGACGTGGGCGCGCCGGTCGGCGTGCTGTCATAGGCGATGTACTGCGCGCTCACGTAAGCCGTGCCGCTGCCGAACTTGATGCACGCCCAGCCGTTCGCCTCACTCAACACCGTCACCCGGGCTCCGCTCGACAGCGTGCCCACCTTGCTCGCCCCAGTCGAGGGCGCGCTGCGCACGTTCAACAGGCCGCTGCTCGTCACGCGCGCCGTGCGCTCGCCTGCCGTCGGCGCGGCGGTAGGAGCGGCGGTCGGCGCTGAGGTGGGTGCTACCGTGGGCGCGCCTGTCGGCGCATTTTCATAGGCGATGTACTGCGCGCTCACGTAGGCCGTGCCGCTGCCGTACCTTATGCACGCCCAGCCGTTCGCCTCGCTCAGCACCGTCACCCGGGCTCCGCTCGAAAGCGTGCCCACCTTGCTCGCCCCGGTCGAGGGCGCGCTGCGCACGTTCAGCAGGCCGCTGCTCGTCACGCGCGCCGTGCGCTCGCCTGCCGTCGGCGCGGCGGTAGGAGCGGCGGTCGGCGCTGAGGTGGGTGCTACCGTGGGCGCGCCTGTCGGCGCATTTTCATAGGCGATGTACTGCGCGCTCACGTAGGCCGTGCCGCTGCCGTACCTTATGCACGCCCAGCCGTTCGCCTCGCTCAGCACCGTCACCCGGGCTCCGCTCGAAAGCGTGCCCACCTTGCTCGCCCCGGTCGAGGGCGCGCTGCGCACGTTCAGCAGGCCGCTGCTCGTCACGCGCGCCGTGCGCTCGCCTGCCGTCGGCGCGGCGGTAGGAGCGGCGGTCGGCGCAGCCGTGGGCGCGGCAGTAGCCGTCGGCGGAACCGTCTGCGTGACCACCGCGGTGAGCAGACCGGACGAAATGTAGCCCTCAAGGCTGCCGTACTGCACATGGCTCCAGGTGCCGCTCAGGCCCAGGAGCTTGACCAGCGTGCCGCTTTGGAGCTGTGCCAGCGAGGTGTACGACGTGCCGGGGCCGCTGCGCAGGTTGGCGTAGGTCGCGCAGAGCACCTGCATGTACTTGCCGTCGTCGGGCACGATTATGGGCGTGGCCGTGGGCAGGGGCGCGGAGGTGGGCGCGTGCGTCACGCCCGGATCGCTGGTGGCTATCGGCGTCGAGGTCAATATGAGATAGCGCGTGTTCACGTATCCCACATAGTCGCCGCATTCGATGAACGACCAGTCGCCTATCACGCCCAGCGCGGCCACCGTGTCGCCCTTTCTGAGCGTGGTTAGCACGCTGGCCCCGCTCATGGGCTCCACGCGCAGGTTGAGCGTGCTGCTGACGTTTACCGTGGCCTTGAGCGGCGTGGGGTACAGCTCGCACTCGGGCAGCGCGGTGGGCTTGGGCGTCACCGTGGGCTGCGGGGCCGCGCCCAGCTCGGTGAGGCGGGGCCGCGTGAACTTCTCCACCGGATATGTGACCAGGCTGTTGTTGTAGAAGTCCAGTATCTCGCGCCAGTTGTAGCCCTCCTTGGCCATCTGCTCGCCGCCGTACTGGCTGTAGCCCACGCCGTGGCCCCAGCGGCGCGCCTCTATCACGAAGTTCGCGCCGTCCCGGGCCACCGTGAACAGCTCGCAGTGCGCGGTCTGCAGCGAAAGCCCGAACGTGGAGTTGTCCAGCTGGGAGAATATGTCCAGATCGACGTTCACGCCGGTCACGGTCTCCTGCGCGCCGGTGTCCGCGCGCTGCGCGCTGACGGTCAGCACAAAGCGCATTTTGGTATATGAGCGCGAGGGCGCGGGGTAGCGGGACGTATGCGGATACACGTTCGTCACCGCCGTTATCGCAAACGTGCCGTCGGCGGTCGAATAGAGCGCGGAGTTCAGCTCGTCCCTGACCTCGGCGAGCAGGAGCGAGTTCAGCGCGCTCATGCCGGTCTTTGCGAGGTTGCCGTCAAAGTCGGCATACACTGTCAGGCGCTTTACGGGGCTGTTGGGGTTGGCATAGTCGTAGGGGTCGTCCTTGACCACGTTGTAGGGCCGCACCGAGCCGCCCCACCAGTTTTCCGACACCTCTATCTGGCCGCCGTTGGAGGCGCCGTATGTGCCCTCTATCAGCGAGCCCTTGTAGCGTATCACCATGCCCTCGGTCTCGGCCACGGCGCGGGCCGTGTTGGTCTGCGTGGGCACTATGCCCTTGTAGTTCTGGTCCGAGGAGGTGTTGAGTATGTCGTAATACGTATTGCGGGGCGCGGCCATGCAGCGCCTCGCCTTGGTGCGCGCCATTATGGCCATGGCCTTCTGCGACTCGAACGCATGGCCCTCCGACCATTCGGCGGCGAGCACGCCGCGCAGGTAGTCCTCTATAAACACATGGTTTATCGTCTCTATCTTGCCGCTGACCAGCCTGAACTCCATGTCGCCGGGGAAATAGCGCGTGAGGCTGGGCGTGGAAAAGGACAGCGCGTTCGTCACCTCGTCGGGCGCATGGCGCACCAGGGTGAAGCTCGAGCCCATGTCGTAGGTCTGCGCGCCTATCGTGATGTGCAGCTGGCCGTCCTCCACATAGACCGTGGCGGTCTGGCCCGAGGTGAAGGGCCGCGCGGCGTCGCCCTCGACCGAGTAGTTGCCCCGGCTCAGCAGCACCACGCGGGACACGCTGCTGGCCGTTGATATGCGCACGCGTATCACGCCGTCGCCCGCGGCCTCGGCCGTGCGGGACATTACCGGCAGCGCGCCCATAAGCAGCGCGCAGCACATTATCAGGCATAGCAGCCTCCCAAGCGAAAATCGTATATGCATTGCGTACCTCCAGTGCGGCGAGTGTTGCTCAAGGGCCTGCCCGCGAAGCGTCCGGCAGGCCCTCCATCGCGTCCGTATATATACTGTTTCGCCATATATTGCTTTTCTCCTGCTTTCCGCGGCTGGAAATATTACCCGGCATACGATTTTTGGACGGTTTCTGTAATTGTTTTGTAATACATTAGGCTTTGGCGCGTGTGTACGCAAAAGGGAGCCGGGCATTGGCAGGTCGTTCGCAATGCGGCCCGCAGGGAGATGCAGCGTTACCTGAGGACAAGCTGGAAGTTACCAACGCGGAATTGCCTAAACCACAATTCTGTTCTTGAGTAGAACACAGTTAGATATTGCCTTGCTGACCCTGCGTCAGAAAGAGCGCCTGCATTTGCTGGGGCGTTTCCTTCATTCCCCGTAAGATCCATTCGTTGGTCAGCCCCCAAAGTCCACCGGACATAAAAGCAGTCTGATAAGCATTGCTGATCTCTCCGGTCAGACTCTGTTTACCGCACAGCGCGATATGCTCCATGAGCAGATGGGACAATCCGGCCTTATAGAGAAGCAGGATTTCCTCCCGCATATTCAGAAAATGCTGAAATGTTTCTTCTATCACATTGGGATGCAGATGCGCCAGATATTCCTCCCACCACCGGGATGTTTGTTCTATGAGATACTGCCGGAGAATATCCTCAATGGACTGGTAATTACGGTAAAACGAATTGCGGCTGACCCCTGCTGTTCTGACAATTGCCGAGACTGTGATGTCCTGATAGTCCTTATTTTTCATCAGCTTGAACAGTGCTTTGGTGATGCAATCACGAACAAACAAATTGGCGGGATGCTTTCTTTCCATACGAAATCTCCTCAGATCATATATGCAACAAATGTACCACATTGTTGTATAGATTTCAAGCAATACCGGGGGCTGAGCGTTCAGAACTGGAGCAATTTGCGCGGTTTTGTACCAGTGCAGCCTGCGGCTATTGAAAAACCCTGCTTTTTTGATATACTTACGGCAAGTGGTACAGATGTGCCATAAAAGTATAAGGTGATTGAGATGAAAAAGGTTTTGAAAGTCATTGGAATCGTTCTTTTGGTATTGCTCGCAGGCATCGTCATTTTATTGGTCTGCTTGAGTAAGCGTCCCGCTGTACCCACGAACTACCAGACAAAAACAGAAACCGGCGGTGAGTTGGAAGCTGCCTATATGGCCAGCGGCAAATACGAGGTTTCCACTTATGAAGAACCCGTTTTGCAGGGCTTTGGCAAGTACATACTCTATTATCCCAGCG
>JBJEUC010000079.1:0-5358 GCA_051883635.1 Candidatus Fimadaptatus sp. | reverse complement strand
TTCCCCGCTACAGGCAGATTTATCAGGATTTGAAAAAGAAGATCAGCGCCGGCGAGTACGCGCCGGGCACTCAGCTGCCCTTTGAGCGCGTGCTCTGCGAGCAGTACGGAGTCGAGCGCATAACGATAAGGCGCGCGCTGGAGCTGCTGGTGCAGGACGATCTCATAGAAAAGCGCGCGGGTCTGGGCTCGTTTGTCAAGGGCGTCGCCGAAAAGCGCGCCGCAGGCTCGGGCACGGTGCTGTTCATAATGATGAACAGCCTAAACGACATACGGCACAACGTGTCGGCCTTCAACGCCTCGCTGTTCTTCTCGGTAGAGGAGGCCTGCCGCGAGCACGGCTTTACGCTGCTCTACGTTGGGCTGCAGCCCGACGACGACGTGTCCCAGCTCATCGCCGAATACGACCCCAGCGGAATACTGCTTATATCCACGCTGCCCGATGCGGCGATACAGGCCGCCATAGCGTCGCGCCTGCCCGCGATATGCATAAACCACCGCGACGAGCACCTGATGTCCATAGTGCCCGACAACTACGCGGGCGTGGGCATGGCGATAGACTACCTGGCGCAGCTGGGCCACACCCGCATAGGCTACATAGACGGCCTGCGCCGGTCGACCAACGCCACCGAGCGCCGCGCGGGCTATCGCAAGGCGCTGTTTGAAAACGGGCTGCCCGACTGCCCCGAGCTGATAACGGAGGGCTCCTGGACATATGACGGCGGGCGCGAGGCCATGGACGCGCTGCTCCGCCTGAACCCCGGCGATAGGCGCCCCACCGCCGTGTTCGCCGCCAGCGACATGATGGCGATAGGCGCCATGGACGAGATAAGGCGGCAGGGCATGAACGTGCCCGAGGACATAAGCGTGATAGGCTTTGACAACGTGGACATGGGCCGGTTCTGCTCGCCCAAGCTGACCACCATAGGCACTGACATGCGCGTGATGGCCGACATCGCCATGGACCATCTGACCCATCTGATGACCAAGGGCGTTTCCGACTACGACAACTACACAATACGGCTGCCCGTATCGTTTGTTGCGCGCGATTCGGCGCAACACCGCGCGGGAAGATAACGGAGGTTAATATGGCTGAAATAAAGCCGGTGCGCATAGCGGTGATAGGCGCCGGCGGCATAGCCGGCAGCATTCACCTGCCCGCGCTTGGCCGCACGCCCCTGGCCCAGCTCTGCGCCGTATGCGACATCAGGCGCGACCGCGCGCAGGCGGCCGCCGAGCGCTTTGGCATACCCGCCGTGTACGAAAACTACCTTGACATGCTGCGCCTTGAGCGGCCCGAGGCCGCGTATGTGCTGGTACAGCCCGAGCAGTCCTTCCGCATAGCGCTGGACTGCCTGCGCGCCGGAGTGCATACCTTCGTGGAGAAGCCCGCCGGCATAACCAGCTATCAGGCGCGCACGCTCGAGCGCGCCGCGCGCGAGACCGGGCTCATCTGCCAGGTTGGCTTCAACCGCCGCCACATACCGCTGATACAGCAGGTCGTACGGCGCATGCGCGAGCTGACCCCGATACAGCAGGTGGAGGGGTGCTTCTTCAAGCACGGCGACGCGGCCTTTTACGACGGCTGCGCCTCCAGCCTGATGTGCGACACCATCCACGCGACAGACTGCGTGCGCTGGATAGCCGGGGCGCGCCCCGCGCAGGCCGCCACGCTCATAATGCGCAACGACAGCCCGGTGGACAACGCCTGGAACTCGATAGTCCGCTTTGAAAACGACATAACCGGCATAATCAAGGCCAACTACAACACCGGCGGGCGCGTGCATACCTTCGAGATACACGGCCCCGGCGCGAGCGCCTACATAGACATAGGCTTCGGCGGCATGGGCGCCAGCGCGCGCATACTCCATTTCGGCGGCCAGGGCACCCACTCCATCTCGGCCGCAGGGCCGGGCAAGACCGACGTGGAGACCCTGGACGGCATAGGCATCGCGGGCAGTGACGAATACTTCGTCTATTACGGGTATCTGGCCGAGGACGAGGAGTTCCTGCGCTGCGTGCGCACCGGTGAAAGGCCGCTGTGCGACATAGGCGAGGCCGTCGCCAGCATGGAGATGGTCGAAATGCTCGAGGCCGCGCGCATATAGCGGCGGCGCGGGGTGCGTCCCCGGAGCCGACGGCACTTACGGTTTACGCTGATGTGCTGCGCCTTTCCGGGCGCGGAAAGTGCACGTCCCCGGCGAGAATGTCGCCGGGGACGTGTTTTTCATGTTGGGATGCCGTTCCGAGGGGTGGCGCTTGAGCCTGCTACACGGCTGTTTCCTGATGTGCTGCGCCTTTCCGGGTGCGGAAAGCGCACGTCCCCGGCGAGAATATCGCCGGGGACTGGTTTCGTTCGGGATGGGCCGACCGTTCACTCGCATGTGGATGTGCGGCAGTCTGCTACGCTTACTGTTTACCGCAGCCGCTTGCCAGTGACCGGGCAGTGCCCGCGCATACCGCACCTACGACACCTCCATTCTCCACACAGCAAGCGCCGCAGGCAAATCATGCCTGCGACGCTTCCTATTACACCCGCCATATGCCCGGCTCGCTCACCCCCCGCTCCGCGCACAAGCCGCGCCAGCGCATACCACACCGACGCCCATCCATTCTCCACACAGCAAGCGCCGCAGGCAAATCGTACCTGCGGCGCTTCCTATTACGCCTGCCATGTGCCCGGCACGCTCACTCCCCGCTCCGCGCACAGCCGCGCCAGCGCATACCGCACCGACGACACCTCCATTCTCCACACAGCAAGCGCCGCAGGCACATCGTACCTGCGGCGCTTCCTATTATATCAGTTATACCAGACTGCCATGCACCTCCGTCAACCGGGCGCGTAGCCCATCCGGTCAGAATATGCGGCCGTTCTCGGGGGACTCGTAGTAGTCCGCGCTGAAGCCCAGCTTGGCCAGCTCCGGCTCGCTTATGTCCGCTATGCGCGCCATGACCTCAGGCGGTATCACAAGGCCGTCCGCGCCGGTGTTCTCCTCCAGCTGGCGGAGGTTGCGGCAGCCCACCAGTGCCGCGCCCACAGCATCATTCTGCACGCACCAGGCCACGGCCAGCTGCGCCGGGGTCACGCCCAGCTCGCGCGCGATGTCGTACAGCCTGGGCAGCGCGTCGAACATCTCCTTCTCGGCGCCCGGGCCGCCGTGGCGCTGCGCGGAGCCGCCGCGCTCGGCGGAGAAGTGGCGCGAGTGCGCCTGGTTCGGCGGCACGTCCTCGGGGCGGGCATACTTGCCGGCCAGCACGCCCTGCTGTATCGTCATGGTGGTGAGTATCGATATGCGCTTCTCGGCGCAGTACGGCAGTATGTCCCGCTCTATCGCGCGCGAGAATATGTTGTAGGCTATCTCGTTGCACTGTATGTCCGCGCCCAGCGCTTCGGCCTCGCGCAGCTGTTCCGGGCCGTAGTTGCTCACGCCGTAGGCGCGTATCTTGCCCTCGCGCTTGAGCGCGTCGAGCGTGGCGAACATCTCGTCCGCGCGCGGCGGCGATACCTTCACGCGCGCATCGGCCGGAGCGCCGCTGAACGTCTTGGCCGTTATGGGCCAGTGCAGCATGTATATGTCGATGTAATCGGTGCCCAGGCGGCGCAGGCTGGCCTCGCAGCTCGCGCGCAGCTCATCGGGATAGGCGTGCGCCGCCGCGAACTTGGTGGATATCAGGGCCCGGTCGCGCCTGCCCTTGAGCGCCGCGCCCAGCGAGGCCTCGCTCGCGCCGTCGTTGTAGCCCTCCGCCGTGTTGAACAGCTCATACCCGCGCTCCAGCGCGGCGCTCACCACCGCGTCCACGTCGCCCTGCGCCTGCGCGCCCCAGTAGCTGCCGCCGCCGAACGCCCAGCAGCCTATTGCGATAGGGCTTGCGCAAATGCCGCTGCGCCCTATCTCACGCTTTTCGTAACGCACCTTGTCTGCCTCCTGTCATTTGTCGTCCAGTGTTGCGCGCGCCAGTATCTTTTCGGCTATCTCCATGGTCCTGAGCGCCGAATCGAACGAGCTGGCCGGCGTGCGCGTGCGATCCCGGCAGCAGTCCACGAAGTCGCGCGCCAGGTTGCGCACGCCCGTCACCGCGCAGAACTCGTCCGAGCCCGCGCATTCGGCGGCCGAGTAGTACACGCCCTCGGTGTCGCCGTCGGCATACAGCCTGCCGCCCTTTTCGTGCTCCACCTCGGCGCAGATGCCGGGCGCGTGCATCTCTATGTCGAATATGCGCCGGCCGCTCGACCAGCTGTTTATCAGATACCCCAGCGCGCCGTTTTCAAACTCTATCGTGGCGGAAATGAAGTTGATGTCCGACGTGCCCACGCGCCGCACATTGGAGGTGATGCTCCGGGCCTCGCTGCCTATGGCCCAGCGCAGCGTGTCTATCGCGTGCACGGTGTCGTCCATCATGTGATCGCGCGCGTCCAGCCGGTCCTTCTGCTCGCACTTGTAGAAGCGCACCAGCGCATGGGTGAGCGGGCCGCGCTTCAGGCACTCGTCCCGCATCTGCATCACCACCGGGGTCACGCGGCGCTGATGCGCGACCGTGGCCACGCAGCCGTGGTCGTGCGCGAGCTTTGTGAGGCTGCGCGCCTGATGTATGGTCAGCCCCAGCGGCTTTTCCACGTACAGGTCGTAGCCGTTTTCCAGGCACCATACCCATATGTCATACATTATATGCGGCTGGCCTATCACGGCCACGCCGTCGGGCCGCTCGGCTGCAAGCATATTCCTGTATTCCGTCACGCCGCCGCTCCAGCGATGCTCCGCGGGCACTCCGTAGCGGTCGCATGTGTCGTCCAGGCGCTGCCTGTCTATGTCGCATACCGCGCATATCTCGACATCGTCCAGCCCGGCAAACGCCGGATAATGTACCTGATTCGCGCGCGAACCCGCGCCTATAAACGCCATCCTGAACTTGCCGCTCATCACACTACCTCCCATGTTAACACATAGCGCATCCGCGCTCATATGCGTACTTTAGCACATGTGTGCCTAAAAAGTCAACTCAACCCTTTCATAACATGTGCTTGCTTTGCAGATGCATGTATGCTTTTTTGCGTGCAAGCTGCAATATTTGCCTGGCCGGCGCGCGGCAACTTTTCGCCCGCCGCGCGCGTCTATTCTGCGTAGTTTCATTATAGTGCCGACATTTACTTACATTTAACCATTTTGCCTCATACCTAAGCAAAATAATACCTGCACTTTGCGGAGGATTATGGTAAAATAAGTTGAGTAACGCATTCTGTCGGCAAAGCCCAGCTTCGATGGTATGCCGGGCGCAAGGGGCGCCCCGCATCACTTTTCCCGACTGCGTTAGGAGGAAAAACATGAGCCAATATAAGCGCAGATATGATTCCGGCCGCAGC
>JBJEUC010000078.1:0-5371 GCA_051883635.1 Candidatus Fimadaptatus sp. | reverse complement strand
CCTCCTTGGCCGCCGGAGGCTGCCACGCGGTCGCTCCCTCAAGTATCAGCGGCGCAAGGATGCGCCGCGCAAGCCGCAAGGCAACGGAAGAACACAAAGCAACATGCAAACCCCTTGCCCCTGCGGCAGAGCGCCGCGTAAGAACGCGCCCCAAAGCCCGCAAGGCAACGCAAGAACGCAAAGCATCATCCACCACATGCAAAGGCGGCAGAGCGCCGCATCAAAATGCACCGCCCTGCCGCCTTTGCATATCAATTATATACGCGCAGTTCAGTCAACATAAACGAACTGCCCGTTCTCGACCTTGAGCACTACCTCGCCCTTTATCACATCGCGGTTCTCGTTGAAGTGCGCGTTGCCGGTAACGCCCTCGTAGTTCTCGATGGCGGCCAGACCGTCGCGCAGGCTCTGCCGGTCGCTCGCGCCGTTCTCAAGCGCCTTGACTATCAGGCCGACGCCGTCGTAGACCGAGGCCGTGAACAGATTGGGGTCGGCATCAAACATGTCGCGGTAGGCGCTTACGAAGGCCTGCACGTTCTCGGCAGGGTTGGCCGCGTAGAAGGACGCGGTGATGTACATGCCCTCGGCGTTTTCACCGGCCAGCGCGAGGAACTCGTCGGTGTAGAGCGAGCCGGTGCCCTGTACCTTGAACTTGTCGGCATAGCCCAGCTGCTTGAGCTGCTCCAGTATCATGGCCGAATCGTTGTACATGGCGGCCACGAACAGAAGGTCGATGTCCTCGGAGGCTATCTTGGTGAGTATGGGCGTGAAGTCGCGCGTGGAGCCGGAGATGTAGCTTTCGGCTATCACGACCGTGCCGCCCAGCTCCGTCAGCTTCTTGGCGTACTCCTGCTCGGTGGTTATGCCCCAGTCGTCCTGGGTGTAGATGATGCCTACCCTGGTCGCGCCCAGACGGCTGAGGGTCACGTCGGCGAATATCGGGGCCTCCAGCTCGGAGGTGATGGCACCGCGGAATATGAAGTCGCCGGTGGCGGTCAGGTCGGGATGGGTGCTGGTGGGGCACATCTCGACGATGCCGGCGCTCTGCAGTATCGGCGCGCAGGCCAGCGCGCAGGTGGAGGCAAAGGGGCCTACCACGGCGATGTAGCTGCCGTCGGCGGCTATGCGCCCGGCGAGCGTGGCGCTCTCCTTGGCGTCGTTCTTGTCGTCGAATATGTCGTAGGCGAGGGTCTTGCCGTTTATGCCGCCCGCGGCGTTTACCTGGCTCACGGTCAGCTCCACGGCGGTGCGGTAGGCTTCGCCGTACTGGGCAAAGTCGCCGGTCAGGGGCGCGATGACCGCCAGCTTTACGGTGTCGTCGCCTTTGGCCAGGGCGCAGGAGAACGCGCCAAGGGCCAGTATGGCGCTGAGCGATATAAGGGCTATCTTTTTAAGCAGGGATTTCATGGTGCAGCACCTCCTAAAATATCAATTCTATTATACACCGACCGGTGTTAAGCAGAAAGTCCATATATGTAAACAGCGAACCATTTTTATAGGTTTATGCGCCGCAGAGCATTTGCGTTAGTGACAGCGGGCGCGCGCTGTGCTATAATGAAGCTGTGAAAGCGGCGGGATGACGGATGGCGATACGCAGCGTGGTGAAGGCGCTCATCGGGCGCTCGGGCAGCGTGCTGCTCAACCGGTGCAGGGACGCCGAAGGCCGCGCGCAGCGGCAGTATGAGCCGATGGAGCAGGCGCCGGCGGAGGAGATATCGCAGGACGCGCGCGACCGGGCCGGGTATCCGGATCATGCCCACCGCATAATGCACATATTAGCCGCCGATATACGCGGAGACGTGCCGCGCGGAGAGCCCAGCGAGCTGGACATGAGCATGGAGGAGTGCGAGTGGGTTCCGCTGGCGGAGGCAGTCAGGCTCGGCACGCTGCGGCCGGCGCAGCTGCGCGGTCGCCTGGCCGGGCTGGCGGCCGCCCGGGGCGCGGTATGGCTGAGCGTCAGCGGCGCGGAGGAGGAGTGACGCCATGGATATGGCGATAAGGGAGCTGCAGCCCTCGCAGTTCTACCTTTCGGCGGGCAAGCTGGAGCGGGTGAGGAGCTGGTTTGACCCGCGCGATATGAGCGGGTTTGAGCCGCTGCCGGTGAAGCTGCTGGACGGCAGGCATGTGCTTACCGACGGGCACACGCGCGCCTTCGCGGCGCTGAGCGCGGGGCTGGAGCGCGTGCCGGTGGTATGGGACGAGGACGAGCTGGACTGGGAGGCCTACCGCATAGACGTGGCGGCCTGCCTGCGGCGCGGGGTCGCGGGCGTTGAGGACCTGGCCGGGCGCGTGCTGAGCGAGGCTGATTATGCGCGCAAGTGGAGGGGCTGGTGCGACGTGGTGCATGAGGTGCTGAGCATCCAGCGCTCGCTGTGACGGGGCATTATGCTACGGAGGCAAACATGAATCAGGATGTTGAAATGGTACATGCGGTGACGGAACCGATGCGCTACGCCATACTGTGCCTGCTGATGGAGCACGACTACTGCGTGCGCGCGCTGGCGCGCAAGCTGGGCATAAGCGAACCGGCGGTGTCGCAGCACATGAACGTGCTCAAGCGCTATGCGCTGGTTGAGGGCCGCAAACTGGGCTATCAGGTGCATTACAAGGTGGACCGGCAGCGGCTGGGCGAGGCGCTGGCGGCGGTCGCGCGCGAGCTGACCAGCGAGGGCGAGGAGCGCGAGCTCAAGCGCAAGTGTACCTGCGAGTTTGCCGACGAATGCATACGCGGCGGCCGTCAGGGCGCGCGCCCGGGCGAGTGAACCCGGCGCGGACGTATGGACATATAATATGAAGAAAGCGGCGCGCAGCCCGGTGGGATACCGGCTGCGCGCCGCGCTTGTGCGCTTTGAGCGCCTATTCGGCTTCGGGGGCACCGGCGGGCACTTCGGAGTCTATCCACGATACGCCCAAGCTGCCCACGCCCAGGTGTATGCCCAGCACCGGGCCGATGTGGCGCAGCAGCACCTCGTGCCCGGCCGCCTCCACGCGCAGCTTCAGCTCGGCCATCTGGCTTTCGGCCATGAAGCCCTCGACCACGCAGCGGCAGGGGGTGGCGGGCAGCGTGCGCACGAGCATCTTGTACTGCTCGTGGCGGCCGCGCACCCCGCCTGCGGACACTATGCACCCGTCCTGACACTTGAGCGCCGGGCGGATGTTGAGTATGGTGGATATCGACATGCGCACGCTGCCCAGGCGGCCCGAACGCCTGAGGGGCATGATGTCGTCCACGGTGAAGGCGGTATGTACGCGCGGACGCATCTCGCGCAGGCGGCGCGCTATCTCCTGCAGGCCCAGCCCCTGGTTTATCAGCCTGCGCGCCTCCAGTATCATCAGGTACAGCCCGCCGCTGGTGGTGAGCGAGTCCACCACGGCGATGTTGTCCGGGTCGGTCTCGCGCGCGGACATGCGCGCGTTGCCGTATGTGCCGGAGAGCCGCGAGCTCATCGTCAGGCACAGCACCTGCGCGCCCGAATCCATGAGGTCGTTGAACGCGCTCATGAACGCGGCAAACGAGGCCTGCGAGGTGCGCAGCCGGTCTATGTTCTGCGCCACCAGCTGCTCGAACTCGCCGCTGGAATCGATGTAGCTTTCGTTGAAGGAGGGCTGGCCCGGCAGCGAATACGACATGGGCACCACGGTAACACCCAGCCGCCTGGCCTCGGAACGGTACAGACAGGCCGATGAGTCGGTCACTATCGCTATCATGTCGGGAAGCCTCCGATCCTGCGGAATTTGTCATAGCGGCCCTTGAGCAGCTCCTCGTCGCTGAGCGCGGTGAGGCGCGCAATCGTCTCGGAAAGCGCCTGCCTGAGCGCGGAGTTTATCGCCTCGCTGCCGCCGCTCTCGCCGATTATGCGCTCGATAACGCCCAGCTGCATCAGGTCCTCGGCGGTCAGCCTGAGCACATTGCTGGCTTCCTTTACGCGCTTTGCGTCCTTCCAGATGATGGACGCGGCGCCCTCGGGCGATATCACGGAGTAGATGGAGTTTTCCAGCATCCACACCTCGTCGGCCACGGCCAGCGCCAGCGCGCCGCCCGAGCCGCCCTCGCCTATCACTATGGAGATGACGGGCGTCCTGAGCGCGGCGAGCGTGGCCATGCTCTCGGCTATGGCCTGGCCCTGGCCGCGCTCCTCGGCGCCTATGCCGCAGTACGCGCCCGAGGTGTCGACAAAGCATATCACCGGGCGGCGGAACTTTTCGGCCTGCCTGAACTGGCGTATCGCCTTGCGGTAGCCCTCGGGGTGCGCCGAGCCGAAGTTGCGCCTCACGCGCTCGGAGGTGTCGTGGCCCTTTTCTATGCCCACGATGCTCACGGGCATGTCGCCCATGAGCGCTATGCCGGTCACTATCGCGTGGTCGTCGCCAAAGCGGCGGTCGCCGTGCATCTCAACAAAGTCGGTGAACAGGCTGTGGATAAAGTCCATCGCCGTCTGGCGGCCCTTGGCGCGCGCAGCCTGTACGCGGTCGTATGCGTTCACTGTGCCGGGGCCTCCTTTCCGCTGTGCAGCCTGAGCAGCCGGCTGAGCATGGCCTTCATCTCGCGCCGGTCGCATATCATGTCCACAAAGCCCTTTTCCAGCTGGAACTCAGCCCGCTGGAAGCCCGCGGGGAGCTTTTGCCGTATGGTCTGCTCGATGACGCGCGGCCCGGCAAAGCCTATCAGCGCGTTGGGCTCGGCGATGATTATGTCGCCCTCCATCGCGAAGGAGGCGTCCACGCCGCCGGTGGTGGGGTCGGTCAGCACCGTGATGTAGAGCAGCCCGGCCTCGGAATGGCGGCCCACCGCGGCGGTGGTCTTGGCCATCTGCATGAGCGAGAGTATGCCCTCCTGCATGCGCGCGCCGCCCGAAACGGTAAAGCCTATCACGGGCAGACGGCGCTCGGTCGCCTCCTCGAACAGGCGCGTTATCTTTTCGCCGGTCACGCTGCCCATGGAGCCCATCATGAAGAAGGGGTCCATCGAGAACACGGCCACGCTCCGGCCGTCCAGGCGCGCAAAGCCGGTCAGCACGCTTTCGGATTCGTTGGAGGCGGCGCGGGCCTTTTCCAGCTTGCCCTCGTATTCGGGGAACTCCAGCGGGTTTCCGGACTGCACTCCGGCGTGGGTCTCCTCAAACGAGCCGTCGTCGAACAGGAGCGCTATGCGCTTGCGCGCGCCTATGCGCATGTGCTCGCCGCAATAGCGGCATACGTACATGTCGCTCACCAGCTCGTCGTCGGAGAGCAGGCGCTTGCAGCCGGTACAGGCGAAGCTCTGCGTGACCACGCTCGGGTCGGCGTCCTCCAGCGCATTCTTGGGCCGGCGGAACAGGTTCTTTGGCAGCATATGAGTCACATCCTTACAGCTTGAGACCTTCAATGAACG
>JBJEUC010000077.1:0-5372 GCA_051883635.1 Candidatus Fimadaptatus sp. | reverse complement strand
TACCTTTGCGTTCAGTTCACATTTTTGTAAAAAGTTTGCGAACGCATTGGCAAAGCTCTCGCGCCCGGCAGCGAACTCCAGATGGTACTTGCTGGCCGGATCGGCCACCGAGCCGCAGCCCAGGAAGGCCCCGCGCATGAACGCGCGCTGGCAGCACTGCCGGCCCAGCAGCCGCTCGGGCAGGCCGCCCCGGAGCGCAAACAGGCAGGAGCGATGCACCGCGCCGCACTCCACCAGCACGCGCTCGGCCGCCGGGCCGCGCAGCGTGAGGGTGTACACGTTGCGCACCTTGGGATACGCGCGCCGGGACACGACTATCTCGCAGCGCTCGCCGAAGGAGTCCTTTATCAGCAGGTATATGTGGCGCGCTATGGCCGCCAGCTCGCTGGACAGCGTAAGCGCCACGCCGCCCCCGCCGGTCAGGAGCAGGTTGCCGCCCGAAAGCAGCATACCGGCTATCTCGGCGCGCATGCAGCACTCGCGCTCCACGCGCGTATGCGCCAGCTCCAGCCTTGCATCCGAGGAAAAGCTCATCGCGATCCACCTCTCAGGCGCGTCCGGAGGCCGCCTCCCGCTCCGCATTCTGCGACGCGCGCATATCCCTGTGTTTTACGCATACCGCGTAGCCCTGCGCGGCCATCATGCCGCCCAGCGCCTCCGCCACGGCCACCGAGCGATGCTGGCCGCCCGTACAGCCCACGGCTATGACAAAGCGGCGCTTGCCCGTATCCGCGCCCCGTTGCAGCAGGAAGGAGGCCAGCTCCCCCGTGCGCCGCAAAAGCTCCCGCGCGTCCGGGCTGTCCAGCACGTAGGCGCTCACGTCCGCGTCCAGGCCAGTGCGCTCGCGCATTGCGGGCACATGGTACGGGTTAGGCAAAAAGCGCACGTCCATCAGCATATCGGCATCGCGCGGCGCGCCTCGCTTGAAGCCGAAGCTCGTTACCTCCACCTGCATTCCGCCCGCGTCCCCGCCGAACATGCGTCCCAGCGCCCCGCGCAGGTCCGCTATCGTCATGTGCGTGGTGTCCATTATGCAGCCAGCCCGGCCCCGCAGCGGCTCCAGCGCCTTGCGCTCGCGGGCGATGCCCTCCTCGGGCGCGCCCCCGCGCGCGAGCGGATGGTCGCGGCGCGCCGCGCGGTAGCGGCGCATCAGCCGCTCGTCCGAGGCGTCCATGAACAGAAGCTCCGCCGCGATGCCCCGGGCGTGCGCCGCGTCCAGCAGCCCCAGCACCGCGCCCGCGTCAAAGAGCGGGTCCTTGCATGCATCCACGGCTATCGCCGCGCGGCTCACGCCGCTGCCGGCGCGCGCGCACAGCTCCGCATACGGCCAAAGCAGCTGCGCCGGCAGATTGTCCGTGCAGAAGTAATCCATTCCCTCCAGCACGTTCAGCGCGCTGGTCTTGCCCGCGCCCGACATGCCCGCCAGTATCACTATCTTCATGTCAGCCTCTCCCGCGGCGCGCCGCCTCGCGGCCCACCACGCGCACCTCGGGCTCCAGCTCCACGCCCGCGCTCAGGCGCACCTTGAGCTGTATCAGCTCGATAAGGTCCAGCACGTCGCGCGCGGTGGCTCCGCCCGCGTTCACTATGAAGCCCGCGTGCAGCCAGGACACCTGCGCGCCGCCCACGCGCGTGCCCTTCAGCCCGCACTGCTCTATCAGCGCACCGGCAAAGTGGCCCTCCGGCCGCTTGAACACCGAGCCCGCGCTGGGCAGGGAGAGCGGCTGCTTTTCGCGGCGGCGCGCGGCGAACTCCTCGGCGCGCGCGCGTATCTCGCCCGCGTCGCCCTCGCTGAGCTCCAGCTCCACCGCCGTGACCGTCCAGCCCTCCCGGAGCACGCGGCTGGTGCGGTAGCCCATCTCCAGCTCGTCGCGGCCCAGCGTGCGCTCGGCGCCCGCGCCGTCCAGCACGGTCGCGCTGACCAGCACGTCCTTCAGCTCGCTGCCGTACGCGCCCGCGTTCATGGCCGCCGCGCCGCCCAGCGAGCCGGGTATGCCGCCCAGCGCCTCAAAGCCGCTCAGCCCGCGCCTTATGCACTCGGCGCTCACGCGGCTCATCAGGCAGCCCGCCTGCGCGCGCACGCGCGTGCCCGAAAACTCCAGCCCGCTCATGGCCGGGCCAATCTGTATCGTCAGTCCCGCAATGCCGCCGTCCCGCACCAGCAGGTTTGAGCCGTTGCCCATTATCAGCGCGGGCAGGCCCAGCTCCCGCGCGGCGTTCAGCGCCCCGGCTATCTCCGCCCCGCCGGATGCGCACAGCATGAGGTCGGCCGCTCCGCCTATGCGGAACGTGGTGTGCCGCGCCATCTCCTCGCCGCGCAGCAGGCGCCCGGGCTCCACGCCCAGCGCGCGCAAATGCTCATACAGCCTGTCAATATCCGTCAACAGCTTCCGCTCCTCGCTCGAAATTGTGCGGCGCTCCCGCGCGCCGACATACCAGTTTATATTATATCACGCGGCGGCGGCCTTTACAACGCCTTTGCCCCCGCCCGCTCACTTCATGGATATGCCGTGGGTGCGTTCGGCCTCGCGGTACTTGAGCGGCGTCTTGCCGGTCACGGCCTTGAAGCTGCGTATGTAGTGGCTGGTCGAGGAAAACCCGGTCTGCGCGGCTATCTCGGTTATGCTCATGTCGGTAGAGTTGATGAGGCGCATGGAGCGCTTTACGCGCGTGAGCAGCAGCGCCTCGCTGAAGCTGCGGCCCGCGTGGCGGGAGAAGAAGCGCGAAAACGCCGTATAGGACATGTTGCAGT
Source organism: Candidatus Fimadaptatus sp. (assembly GCA_051883635.1). Taxonomy (GTDB): domain Bacteria; phylum Bacillota; class Clostridia; order Christensenellales; family Aristaeellaceae; genus Fimadaptatus. Next base: position 2,620 of record JBJEUC010000077.1, on the reverse strand, counting down.
GCCGCGCCACGTCGGCCAGGGTCACGCTGCCGGCGCAGTTCGCTTCTATATATTCGTATGCGCGCTGCAGCTGCGCCATGGACTCGGCATCGGGCAGCTCGGGCGCACCGTATTCGTGCCAGTCGCGCAGTATCTTGACGAACAGCCGCATTATCTCCGCGCGCACGCTCAGCGCATAGCCGAACTCCTGCGCGCTGTATTCGGCAAATATGCGCTCCATTATCTCCCTCATGCCGCTGCGCTCCACGTATTCGGCCGCGAACACCTTGCGGTGCGACGAGCGCATGCGCATGTAGGCCGTGAGCGTGCCCAGCTCGTAGAGCGGCTGCTCGGCGCTGTACATCAGCTCCGGCACGAACTTGAGCACCATGTACGTGTTGTCGCCCTCGCACAGCGCGTGCGTGCGGTGTACCTCCATGGGGTCTATCACCGCCATGTCACCCACGCCCAGGTGTATGGCCCTATCGCCCGTCTCCAGGCGGAACGCGCCCTCGCGGCACAGCAGTATCTCGAAGTATTCGTGAACGTGCGCGGCGGCAAACATGCTGCGCCCCTGCCGGTTCTGCACGTTGCATTCAAACAGGTATCCCAGCGTGCCCAGCGGCTTGCGCGATTCGTGATAAAACTGCATGGCAAAACAACCTCGCAAAAATATGCCATTTTAGGCTAAGGGAATTATAGCACCGGGCCGCCCAATGTGCTACTATATAGGCATAATCCGGATGTTAAGAATATGCGCCGGTATAAAACTGTTATCGGAGGACATTTCTCATGGCAAAGAGACTGAAGGTGGGCATCATAGGCTGCGGCGGCATAGCCAACGGCAAGCATCTGCCCTCGCTCAAGGCGATAAACCGCGTCGACCTGGTCGCGTTCTGCGACCTCATCGAGGAAAAGGCGATAAAGGCCGCCCGCGAGTACGGCACGCCCGACGCGAAGGTATATACCGACTACACCGAGCTGCTCAGGGACGAGAGCATAGACGTGGTACACGTGCTCACCCCCAACCGCATGCACGCGCAGATATCCATCGACGCGCTGCACGCCGGCAAGCACGTCATGTGTGAAAAGCCCATGGCCAAGACCGCCGAGGACGCCCGCCGCATGGTGGAGGCCGCCCGCGAGACCGGCAAGAAGCTGACCATAGGCTATCAGCACCGCCACAAGCCCGAGACCACCTACCTCAAGCAGGTGATAGACAACGGCGAGCTGGGCGACATATACTACGCCAAGGCGCTGGCGATACGCCGCCGCGGCACCCCCAACTGGGGCGTGTTCCTCAACGAGTACGAGCAGGGCGGCGGTCCCCTCATCGACATCGGCACCCATTCGCTGGACCTGACGCTCTACCTGATGAACAACTACAAGCCCCGCATGGTGGTGGGCACCGCCTACAAGAAGTGCGAAAACGCCGAGTGCGGCAACCCCTGGGGCGGCTGGGATCCCAGGCAGCACACCATGGAGGACGCGGCCTTCGGCTTCATAGTGATGCAGAACGGCGCGACCATCACGCTGGACGCCACCTGGGCGCTCAACACGATAGAGCCCATCCCTGAGGGCAGCGTGCAGCTGATGGGCAGCAAGGCCGGCGCGCAGATAAAGGGCGGCGTTTCGGTCAACAAGGGCGAGTACGGCCGGCTCGTAGAAAAGCGCCCCGACATGTCGGCAGGCGGCGTGGCCTTCTATGACGGCGTGCAGGCTACCCCCGGCATCACCGAGCAGATGCGCTGGTACGACGCCATCGAGAACGACACCGACCCCGTGGTGCTGCCCGAGCAGGCCTGCGTGGTGTCCGAGATACTGGAGGCCATCTACACCTCCGCCCGCACCGGCAAGCCCGTATATTTCGACTGACCATATCCCCCGGGCGCCCGACAGCATCGGCGCCCGGTTTTTTGACAAATTGGTCGCGTCAATATAACCATGCGCCGCTTTGACACTTGAAAAAACGCCCCGCGTGTTGTATACTGAGTGTGGAATAGGAGCCGCTGCGCGCGGCTTTTGATACGGAGGATAGGTTATGGCACTTAAACTTGGCATCATAGGTTATGGATATATGGGACACTGGCACCTGCGCAACGCGCCCCGCGTAGACGGCGTGTCCGTAGTCGCCGCCTACGACATCGATCCGGAAAAGGTGCAGCTGGCCCGCGACGAGGGGCTCACCGCCTTCTCCTCGCTGAACGAGTTCCTGGCAAGCGACCTGTTCAACACCGTGCTGGTCGCCACCCCCAACGACTGCCACTGCGCGCTGGCCTGCGCCGCCATGAAGGCCGGCAAGCACGTCATCGTGGAAAAGCCGGTGGCCATGGACGCCGCTCAGGTCGACCTGATGGCCCAGACTGCCGAAAAGTGCGGCGTGATATTCACCGTGCACCAGAACCGCCGCTGGGACAAGGACTACAAGATCGCCAGCCAGATAGTGAACGAGGGCATGGTGGGCAACGTGTACGCCATACATTCCCGCCTGCACGGCAGCCGCGGCGCGATGTTCGGCTGGCGCGCCGAGCCCGAGCACGGCGGCGGCATGATATTCGACTGGGGCGTGCATTTCACCGACCAGATAATGAACCTGTTCGGCTTTGACAGCATCAAGAGCGTGTTCTGCAAGATGAAGAAC
>JBJEUC010000076.1:0-5376 GCA_051883635.1 Candidatus Fimadaptatus sp. | reverse complement strand
TCCCGGGCTTCGCGCGTTGAGGGGCCGTCATGTGCATGGGGCAGCGCGGGTTGCGGTCATGCTTTGGTCGAACTTGCCTGAAGCTGGCCGCATGTTGAGTTGCGCTGTCATCGAACTCCGGCGGAAGCTCGGGCGGGCGGAGGCCTTACAGGGCTTCGCGCGTTGAGGGGCGCAGTGTGCGCCCGGGGCAATATCCATCCGTCATTCCGGCGCCCGGCAAACCTCCGCGCGCCGACGCTCCGTTCTGACCCGACCGAAAAACTGGGCCGCATGGCACATGCCATGTGGCCGTTTGCGCTTTGTGCGGAGCCCTGACGGGCGTTTATGCGCACCTGTGCCGGGCGCATGTGCGGAGCCATGCCCGGCATAGGCACGCGTCCGCGCCCTGACCGCTCGGAGCGTCCTGGCCGTCGGGCGAAGCGGACGGCGCGCCCGACCGGACAGCGCCCGGCCTTACAGCCCCAGCTCGCCGCGCACCTCGTGGAAGGTCTTTATCGGCGGCTGCCCGTCCAGATGCTCGCCTATCAGCTTCTCCATCCAGACCATGTTGTACCAGCGACCGAACTTGTAGCCGCACTTGTGGAACATGCCCACCATGCGGTAGCCCATGTGCTCGTGGAAGCTCACGCTGTCCCGCGAGAGGTACACGTCCTCGACCACGGGGTATGCGATGCAGGCGTTCATGTTCAGTATGCCCTGGGCGTGCAGGGCCCGCTCCAGCTCGCCGTACAGGCGGCGGCCCACGCCGCTGCGCCTAAGCTCGCGCCGCACGTATATCGAGTTCTCCACCGCCCAGTCATAGGCGGCGCGCGCGTGGAAGGTGCTCACGTAGGCATAACCCACTATGCGGCCGTCCTGCTCGGCCACCAGATACGGATAGCGCTCAAGCACACCGCGTATGCGCTGGGCGAACTCCCCGGGCGTGGGCACATCGTATTCGAAGGTTATCGCGGTATCCAGCACATAGGGCGCGTACACCTCAAGCAGCGCCTCCGCGTCGTCCTCGCGGGCGGCGCGTATCGTTATTTCGCTCATGTTCAAAGTCCTTTCGGCCCGGCTCATTCCGCCATGCCCAGGCCGATGGCGTCGGCGACCTCGCGCATTCCGGCCAGCGTCTCGCTTATGACCTCGTCCAGCGGGGCCTCCATGCGGCGGCAGCCGTCCTCTATCACGGCGCGGTTGACGCCCGCCGCGAAGCTGGACTGCTTGTACTTCTTCTTGACGCTCTTGAGCTCCATGTCAATAACCGAATGGGAGGGCCGCATTATCGCGCAGGCGTTTATCAGGCCCGTGAGCTCGTCTATGGTGTAGAGCACCTTTTCCATATAGCGCTCCGGCTCCACGTCGCAGCAGAGCCCGAAGCCGTGCGAGCAGATGGCGTGGATGACGCTCTCGTCCACGCCGCGCCCGGTCAGTATCTCGCGCACCTTGTGGCAGTGCTCGTCGGGGTACATCTCGTAGTCCAGGTCGTGCAAAAGGCCCACCATGCCCCAGTACTCCACATCCTCGCCCCTGAGCGCGGCATAGTGGCGCATAACGCCCTCCACGGCACGCGCGTGCTTTAGGAGCGCTTCGGTCTTTGTGTATTCGCCGAGCAGAGCCTCGGCCTGTTCGCGGGTAGGTATCATGTCGCTTTTCCTCCTGTTATCAATCCGATTCGTACACATAGCGGGCGATGAGGTAGGGATAGCCGTCCCTCATGCCGGCCACGTCCGCAAACATGCGATACCTGCGCCCGGCCTCCGCCGTGACGCCGGAATAGTTCTCTATGTACACCAGCTGCTCCTTGCCGTCGCCCACGTCCAGCAGCAGCAGCTGGTTGGTCACGGCGCTTTCGCCGGTCTCGGGGTCGGCGGTGGGCTCGGGCAGCAGCTCCTTGACCGTGCCGCTGCACAGGAATATGCGGCCTATCCAGCCCTTGTAGTAGTTGGACAGCGCGTCGTAATCCATCTTCCAGGCCTTGGCGGAGTATTCGGCCTCGGTGGGCAGGTAATATATCGTGTGGGTTATCACCGAGCTCTCCCGGCCGGGCTTGGAGGCGGTTATCGTGATGGTGTTGTCGCCTATCAGCGTCAGGTTCATATCGAACCGGAACGTGCCGGCGGCGGAATCTATCGTGGCGTTCACGGCCTCGGGCGATACGCTGAGGGTCGCGCCCGGCTCAAACGTGCCGCTGAGCGAAACGCTGCTGGTGCTGGTGGTGTCTATCGTGTTTATGTCCAGCTCCAGCGGTATGTCAAATACCGGCCGGTAGATAGTCACCTGCGCGCGCGTCTCCTTGTGCGAGGGGGTCAGAACGCTCACGTTTATCACGTTTTCGCCTATGGGCTCTATCGTCTGGTTCACGCTCAGGTAGCCGCGCTTGTCGACGAAGTCGGACATGTCGTTGCCGTTTACCGTGACGCGCGAGCCGGGGGCCACGCGCATCTGCACCGTGTAGAGCGATATCTGCACCTCCTCGTAGCCGTCTACAGGCTGCACTATCTCCAGCGGGGAGGCGGGCACGCTCACGTCGTACTGTATCGTCTCCAGCACGCTCACCTCGCCGTTGAGCCGCGTGAGCACGGGCTTGAGCTCGACATGGGCGGTGGCGTCGTTGGCGGGCTCGCTGTCGAACCATATCGAATCGTCTATCGTCACGGTGGCCCGGCCGTCTATCACGGGATAGGAGCGGTTGAGCGCGCTGAGGAATATGCTGCCGTCGTCGGCGGTGAAGTACACTACGTGTACGTCGGCCCCGTCGACCACCTTTGAGTACACCTCGGCCTCGGCGGTGATGCATATGGGCGCGTTGGGGTCGGGGGTGGCGTTGGGGTCGAGCGTCGCGTCGGGGTCGGGCGTTATGACCGGCGTGGGGGTCGCGTTGGGGTCAGGCGTGGCGTTGGGGTCAGGCGTGGCGTCGGGGTCGGGCGTGGGCGTGGGGGTCGCGTTGGGGTCGGGCGTAGGCGTGGGCGTGGCGTTGGGGTCAGGCGTTATGGCGCTCAGCACCTCGCCCGCGTCCGGGCCGCCGGGCATGTCTATGCCCATGCGCGGCAGCAGCTCCCTTGCGCCCACCAGCAGCAGCGCGGCCATGCCCATGAGCGCAATGGCCAGCAGCGCCGTCTTGATGAACGGCGGCAGCTCTATCGTGACCATGGGCTCGCGGCCGTCGGAGCGGCGGCGCTTCGGCTCGCTCGCGGGCGCGGGCTCAGCTGCGGGCCCGGGCGCAGGCGCGGGCTCGGCCGCCCCGGCGCGCGGCCGGGAGGGCTTTGCGGGCTTGGGCTCTATATGCACGGGCGCGCCCGAGGAGGGCTTTTCGCCCGCGCGCCAGCGCTTCAGCTCGCGCTCCGTCTGGCTTGAACGGTCAGTCTGCCTTTGGTTGTTATCGCCGTGCTCCATCGTATCCTCCGTGCAGCGCGCCTGAACGCGCAATGTTATAGCTCCTGTAAACTTTCGGCTCACGGGGCCGCGTTTCCTGCCGTATGCGCGTAAATATGCGCGCACGCCACGCTTTTGCCGTCAATGTTAACCGGACACCACGTTCTGCGCGCGGCCCTCCAGGAAGGCGCGCACGTTGTCCGTGGCGATGTCGATGAGCCGCACGCGCGCCTCATACGGCGCCCAGGCGATGTGGGGCGTTATGAAGCAGTTGTCCAGGCCTATCAGGGGATTGTCGGGCTGTATGGGCTCCTGCGAGGCCACGTCTATGCCGGCGGCGTAGACCTTGCCGCTCAAAAGCGCCGCGCGCAGGTCGGCCTCGTTCACCACGGGGCCGCGCGAGGTATTGATGATGATGACGCCGTCCTTCATGCGGGCGAGGGTTTCGCTGCATATGAGACCCCGGGTCTCGGGCGTGAGCGGGCAGTTGAGCGATATCACGTCGCTCACGCGCAGCAGCTCGTTAAGAGGCACCAGCTCGGGGCAGGCATGGCGCGTGCCCGCGGCCACCACGTTCATGCCGAACGCGCGCGCGATGCGCCCCACAGCGCGGCCTATGCGGCCGTAGCCGATTATGCCCATGGTCTTGCCCTGAAGCTCCATGAGCGGGTATTCCCAGAAGGCGAAGTCCGGGCTGGCGGCCCAGCGCCCGGCGTGTACCGCCGCGCTGTGATGGCCTACGTGGTGGCATATCTCCAGGAGATGGGCAAACACCAGCTGCGCCACCGCCTCGGTGGAATAGGCGGGTATGTTGGTCACGGTTATGCCGCGGGCGCGGGCGGCCTCCACGTCCACTATGTTGTAGCCGGTAGCCAGCACGCCAATGTAGCACAGCGCGGGCGCGCCCGCCATCACCTGCGCCGTCACGGGCGTCTTGTTGGTCAGCACTATCTCTGCTCCGGCGATGCGCGCGGCGACGTCGCCGGGCGCGGTGCGGTCGTATGCGGTCAGCTCGCCCAGCTGCCCCAGCGCGTCCCAACTCAGGTCGCCGGGGTTGGCGGTGTATGCGTCCAGTATCACTATCTTCATATTGATATCGCTCCCGTCGCGTCAGATGTAGATGCGGTTCTGGTAGCTGGTGGGCAGGCCGTCGGCGTACAGGTGGGAGTCGTTGGCCAGCTGCAGCACGCAGGGCGCCGTCCAGCCGGGCTCCTCGCCGAACCGGATGACGGTCATGCCCGAATGGCCCATGTCGAAGTGCGTGGCGAACTCGGGGTAGGGTATGCCCAGCACGCAGCTGAGGAAGGCCAGGCCAAAGCCCTGATGCGCGAACAGCGCTATGCGCTCATGGTTGCCGCCCTGGGTGAGATATACGTTGCGCTCCGCGTCGTAGTCGTAGCCCAGCGTGGAGAGGAAGGCGCGCGTCTCCCGCGCGATGCGCTCTATGCCCGCGCCCAGCTGCGTGCCGGCAAAGGCGGGATGCTCATACCAGCGCTCGCCAAGGGCGCGCACCCCGGCGCTCAGGAACTTCTCCCGGTAGAAGTCGGTCTGGAACGCCCACCTGCGCCGGCCGTCTATCTCCAGGGCCAGCTGCTCCCAGGCGTACTGCTCGTTGCACCAGTCCAGTATCTCGGCGTCCAGCTTGAGCAGCTCGCAGGTGGGCTGCGCGGTCTGGCGCGCGCGCGTGGAGCTGGAGGCGTAGATGCGGTCGAGCCCGTAGCGCGCCAGCCGCCGCGCCAGCGCCTCGGCCTGCCGCGTGCCCAGCGGCGTGAGACTATCGGGGTCGTATATGGGGTCTCCGTGCCTTAAAAAGAACAGCAGCATTGTGCATTCTCCATTTCCCTCGCCCGCCCGGCGGCGGGCAGTTTGCGTTACCAAACCATATTCTAGCACTCGCCGGGCGCACTGTCAATCCGCGCAGGGGAGGGGCGGCGGGTGGTAGAAGCTGGGGAGCGGGGAAACGGCGATGCGCATGAGAGCACGGGGGAGGTGTTGTGGCGTGGGAGCGCGCGGGGCGGC
>JBJEUC010000075.1:0-5377 GCA_051883635.1 Candidatus Fimadaptatus sp. | reverse complement strand
GTGCTGCCGCGGCCGTTGTCCGCATTCATCAGGTATTCCTGATGGAAATAGTAGCGGACAAAGCTGTCGATGTCGATGTACTCCAGATAGCTTCTGCCGTCGGGCATCAGTCCGTCGCCGTACACGGCGTCCAGGAAGTCGGTTATGTATTGGTAGATGTATCCATAGGCGTTGTAGGGTGTCGCCTGGGAATCCAGATCCTCGGGCTCCTCGATCGATACAATGTTGTTGCTCGCCTCATGGTACACCTGAATGTCATCGCCGCCCCAGTTGTCAAATTCTATCAGATAGCCGCCCGTTAGATCCAGGCCGATGGTGGAGTTGCCATTGTCCTCGTATTCATCGTCCAGCTTGGCGATGTTCACGCGCTCCTTGGAGATCTCAACGCGCTCACACAGCAGATAATTGCCCAGATAGCGACCGTTCATGAATACATCGACAAACTCGCCCAGGGAGCTGTTGGTAAGTCCTATATCCTGCGCCAGATCCAGGCCGAGCTTGTTCTTGACCAGCGTTTCGTCGTTCATCAGCAATATCCACGTCTTGTGCTTGCCCATGCCCAGCACGTCGACCTTCTGCTCCATCTGGAACTGATAGGGCTTTTTCAGGTCCAGATGCGTGGACCAGGTGGAATTGCCGCGCCCGCGGATCCGCATCGTGCCATCGCGTTCCGGATTATTCTCGGTGCTTATGAAGCTGAACCAATCGTTCTTCTCCTGCAATTCCTGCGTCACATCAAGCCGCACGTTGCCGTAACAATATACCGAATGATCCTCGGAGCCGTTCATTGCGTCGATGGTTCCGAAGTCTTCGTTTATATCAAAGGAGAGCGTCGGCAGCGAGGACTGCATCGCCTGGACGGGATAGTCCAGGCCAAACAGGCGGATGGTGCTGGTGTTTCCCGGCATCATGTTCACCGAAGAATAGGTTTCAACTCGCTCGCCGTCATCGTTCAAGGTGCACACGGTGATCTGGGAAAGATCGGCGGTGCACGGCAGGAAGAACGTGATCATGCCGTTGCGTATTTCGGGATAAATGTCATAAGCCAGCGTACTGTTCAGCTCTGCCGGCGCAACCAGCGTCCGGGTGACCGTCGTCTGCTGCGGAATGAAGGCATAATAGGCTCCGTCATTCAGCGTATAACCGTCAAACGAAGCGCCTTCCTCATCCGTCAGGATGGAGGGAACGTCGTCGATCTCAGAGGCATTGTACAGCCTGCCTGCCGACAGGTCCAGCGTTCCGCCGCTTAGCTCGATGGGCGCGGATATCTCCAGAAAGCCTTCGACCGTGAGCGTGCCTCCCTTTACGACGAGGGCTTTGCTGTCGCAATTCAGGCACAGATCGTTCAGCGTCAGGCAGCCCGATACTTCAAGGGCGTTATCTCCCATGTCCAGACAGAAGCCGCGCCCGGTGATCCTCTTATTATCGCTCACGTACAGATCGCGATCCATCTCAAAACTGTCCAGCAACACGACCTCTGCCACCTGGCTGTTGGACAGTGCGTTGGACAGATCCCACGGTGTGCTCACATAAGCGATGGGCGCTTGCTCAGACGTGCTGCTGTCCCGGAAGATATCCTCGTTGGCGATATGGTTGCCATCCTCATCCGTGCATACAACATCGTATAGCATGTACTCTGTCTTGGGTTGTACCTTGCCATCGTCGGAGGTATAAAGTATGTCCTCTCTCTGCTGATACGTGCAGGTGATCTTTCGGGCGGGCTGATGTTCCTCATCGGCCAGCATGAGATACTCGCTGCCCTGGGACCAAACGCCGCGATTGGCAACCGTTCCATTGTCGGTATTGAGCAGCCATGCGAGTTCGCCGTTATAGAAGCCGCTCGCATAGACAGTGGCAAATCCATCGTCGGTCATGCCGTAGACGTCGCGCAGAACTGCGCTTCCGGCCTCTCCCAGGGTCCTGCACCGCGAGCAGTTGACGCCCCTGTACAGCGTACCTTCCATCAATGCCACAAGCGCGCCGCAGCTGTCCGTCGTGGATTCAACGAGGCCGACGTTGCACACGTCCTCCATCGTAACGCCATTGGCTGCCCGGGCCACGACGCCGGCCGTACCGATAGAGTCGCCCCAGCCGTTCGTTCCGCCGGATACATGTCCGGAATTGATGCAGCGGGCCATCGTACCACCGGTCATCTCTGCCACAACTCCGGCTGTCATGTGGCTTTCGCCGAGAACCTCGCCCAGATTTGCGCAGTCGGCGATAGAGCCGGACAGCTGGGTGCAGATGCCGGCGGTGTTGTCATGGCCGCTGATCGGCGCGTGGTTTCGGCAACCTGTGATCGTGCCCTCCCAGACCGAGGCGATGCCTGCGCCATTGTCGACCGCCATAACCGCGCCATAGTTGTCGCAGTTGCTGAGATCGGCAGAGCCGGTGGACACAATGCCCGCTCCGTAGTTGAAGCTGCAAATGATTTCGCCATAGTTTGCGCAGTCGGCAATGCTGCCGCTGGCCGCATCGCAGACGATACCGGCGATGTTGCTGCGGGTGCTGTATATGCCGCCGAAGTTCTTCAAGCCGCTCAGCGTTGCATCTTCACTGGTACACACAAGACCGGCAGCCAGATCCCCGGACTGGATCCTGCCCAGATTCACGCAATCCCTGACAACGGAACCCTTCAGAGACTCAACGCATATGCCGCCGAGCTTTGCCGCGAACGGTGTGCCAATGGAGCCGTCCATCCCGCTGTGGTTCACGCATCCTGTGATGCTTCCGCGATTGACCCCGACCACGCCGCCGGCCATTCCTCCATTGAGCGCAAGCACATTGCCCTTGTTGGCGCATCCCTCGACGATGCCGTCGTTTTCACACACGATGCCTGCCACAAGCTCCGTGGCGTACAGCTCCGCAGAAGTGCTTACATTGACAACGCTTCCCCGGTTTATCTCCGCCAGACTTGCGGCCCGCATGCCGGCGAAAAGCCCGGATATCTGCAGGTCGCGCACCTCGCCCTGCGGACCGATCTCCAGAAACAGCGCACTCGTACCGCCGTTCGTTTCGATGCTGAGGTTGCACAGCTCAAAACCGTTGCCCTCCAATTTACCGTTGAAAAGACCAACGGGCTGCAATGCCGCGCCGGACATGTCAATGTCGTTCATCAATTGCGCGTTGAGCGCCGGTTCGCTTACGAGCCTTTCCGTGAAAGCGATGAAATCATCTGCGGAATAGATCTCCAGCTCGATTTCCGCGCTTCCGCTTGCCGCTGCACACAGCCCCAGGGTCAGTGCTGCCATAAGGATCAAAAACACCTTTTTCACGATTTGACGCCGCCTTCCAATATCGTCCCGCCAAAGTGTTCTATGGATATTGCATATGTATTTTAACATGGGCTTTGTCCCGTGTCCAGAAAAAATTCTTGGCCTGCAATGAACGAAGCGGGCGGCCCCCTCTCCAATCATGCTCCCTCGGATACGACAAAAGCCACTGCCGATGGATCTCATCAGCAATGGCTATTATTATATATAAGCATACGGCCCAAACCTGCAAGCCGGGTGACGCCCAGAAAACGAGGCGTCCGATGGTACCACTTATCAAATCGTTATTGCGGGGGCTTTCGACGTTTTTTCAGCTTATTCCCACTCAATAGTAGCCGGCGGCTTGGAGGTAATATCGTACACAATGCGGTTGATGTTGCCCACCTCGTTGACTATGCGCACCGATATGCGGTCCAGCACGTCGTAGGGTATGCGCGCCCAGTCGGCCGTCATGAAGTCGGAGGTCTCCACCGCGCGCAGCGCCAGAGTGTAGTCGTAGGTGCGGCCGTCGCCCATCACGCCGACCGAGCGCATGCCGGTCAGCACGGCGAAGTACTGGCTCAGCTGGGCGTCGGCGCCCTCGCGGTGCAGCTCGTCGCGGAAGACCCAGTCGGCCTTGCGCAGTATGTCCAGCTTCTCGCGCGTCACGTCGCCTATCACGCGGATGGCCAGGCCGGGGCCGGGGAAGGGCTGGCGGGCCACCAGGTACTCGGGCAGGCCCAGCTCGCGGCCCAGCGCGCGCACCTCGTCCTTGAACAGCATGCGCAGCGGCTCGACTATCTCCTTGAAGTCGACGTAGTCGGGCAGACCGCCCACGTTGTGATGGCTCTTGATGGTTGCGGCGTTGCCCAGGCCGGACTCTATCACGTCGGGGTAGATGGTGCCCTGGGCCAGGAAGTCGACCGCGCCTATCTTGCGGGCCTCCTCCTCGAACACGCGGATGAACTCCTCGCCGATTATCTTGCGCTTGCGCTCGGGCTCGGCCACGCCGGCGAGCTTTTTAAGGAAGCGCTCCTCGGCGTCCACGCGCACGAAGTTGATGTCCCAGGGGCGGAAGGCCTCCTCGACCTCGTCGCCCTCGTTGAGGCGCATCAGGCCGTGGTCGACGAACACGCAGGTGAGCTGACGGCCCACGGCCTCGGCCAGCAGCGCCGCCGCCACCGAGGAGTCCACGCCGCCCGACAGCGCCAGCAGCACGCGCCCGGAGCCTATCTTCTCGCGCAGCGCGGCCACGGCGGTCTTGCAGTAGTCGCCCATGGTCCAGTCGCCCCTGGCCTTGCAGACCTTGTAGAGGAAGTTGCGTATCATCTTCAGGCCGTTTTCGGTGTGGTTGACCTCGGGGTGGAACTGCACGCCGAAGAAGCCGCGGCTCTCGTCGGCTATGGCCACGTTGGGGCAGCCGTCGGAATGGGCGGTGAGGCTGAAGCCCTCCGGCACGCGCTCCATGTAATCGCCGTGGCTCATCCAGCTTATGCCCTTTTCGGGCAGGCCGTCAAACAGGGCGCAGGCGGTATCGTAATACGTTTCGGTGCGGCCGTACTCGCGCGCGGTAGCGTCGCTGGCGGGCGCTACCCGGCCGCCGAGGTTATGCGCTATCAGCTGGCAGCCGTAGCATATGCCCAGTATCGGCACGCCCAGCCGGAAGACTTCGGGATCGACCTGGGGCGAATCGGGAGCATATACGCTGCTCGGGCCGCCGGTGAATATTATGCCGATGGGCGACATCGCCTTTATCTCGGATATGGGCATCGTGCAGGGCTTGACCTCGCAATATACATTGCATTCGCGCACGCGCCGGGCGATGAGCTGATTGTACTGCCCGCCAAAGTCGAGCACCAGTATCGTTTCCATAGCACATCTCCTGCCTCAAAATTGATATAGGTAATTTTAAACCCTGACTGCGCGCACGTCAATCCACCGTCCGTTAAATGCGCGCCCCGGCGAATTGCGGCAGATGATGCGATTTAGGTAGAATCTTTGAAAATGTACTTTTTAAAAGGGAAAATGTGTGCTATACTAATACGAGCAATAAATCGATAGAGGTGCGGCAATGCTGGACAATTTTAAGGAAGAGGTAATCGTTAAGCGCAATCGGGGCCTCAATT
>JBJEUC010000074.1:0-5388 GCA_051883635.1 Candidatus Fimadaptatus sp. | reverse complement strand
ATTGCATCCACGCGTCAGCGCCGCCCCCCTGTCACCCGACCGCTCCAACACGCCACAAGACATGCAAAAGCGGCGGGGGAACCATTCCCCCGCCGCTCATCTGTATCACTTATCACTGATTCTGTATCTTCGCGTTCAGCGCTGAAACGTCGGCCGCCAGCGCCGCTGCAATAGCCGCCTGATGGTCGGGATCCACGCGGTTGGTGCCATGCGTGCGGCTGTTGGTAAAGTGTATGCACGAATGGCCCACGAAGCTGTTGTCGGCTATCGTCTCGCCGCCGTGAGGCATGCCGTTTATCGAGGCCGCTATGTTCTTGCCACCCACGGTCACTACGACCGCGCGCCGCGTCCAGGACCAGTTCTTGTTGTAGATGCGGTACATCTGCCAGGCGTCGAAGGCGGTGAGCGGTTCTACGTCCGCGTGGTTGGAGCCGCCCATGCGGCGCACCGTGTAGCAGATGCCGGTCTTTACGTCGGTCACTACCGCCGTGGAGCCCACCTTGAACGTGCCACTGGTGCGGTTGAAGAACCCGTCCACGTTCTCAAACCAGTCCATCTCCACTATCTCGCCGATGACCGGCTTTTTCACGCTGCCCGAGACCTCGGTGGGCGTGTTGGACTCAACGTCGGCGCTCTCGCCCGCCTCTTCGCGGGAGATGGCGTCGTTGGAATACAGCCGGGTCTGCGTCTGCACTCCGGCCGCGCCGTCCACCGTCAGCGAATTGGCCTTCTGGAAGCTCTTGACGGCGGTGAGCGTGTTGGAATCGTAGGTGGAGTTGATGCTGGCGGTATAGTAGCCCAGCTCCTTGAGCCGTTCCTGCAGCGCCTTGACCGCCGCTCCGGTCGAGCCGGACGTGAGCGTGGTGTATATGGGTGCAGTGCTGGGCGAGGGCTGCTCGGTCACGCCGGGCGTGGGCTGTGCAGTGGGCTGCACAGTGGGCTGCGCCGCGCCGCCCATCGAGGGCGCGTCGCTGCGGTACAGCGCCGTCTGGGTGGCCGAATCGGCTATGCCGCTTGCGGTGAGGCCCGCCTTTATCTGGAAGGCCCTCACTGCGGCAGCCGTCTTTGAGCCGAACGCGCCGTCGGCGGTGTCGTTCAGATACCCCAGCTCTATCAGCCGCTTCTGCAGCGTCTTGACCGTCTCGCCCACCGAGCCGGTCTGGAGCGTGGGATAGGTCGCCGGGTCGGGCGTGGAGGTGGGCCTGGGCGTAGCCGTCGCGCCCGCGCCTATCGCGCCGTCGGCAAAGAGCTTCTGCTGCGTTTCGACGGTGGCGGTGCCGGTGGCGCTCAGTCCGTTGGCGGTCTGGAACGCCTTCACGGCGGCGGTGGTGCCGCTGCCGTAGATACCGTCCGCCGTGCCGGTGAGGTAGCCCAGCTCTATCAGGCGGCTCTGCAGGCGCTTCACGTCGGTGCCGCGGTCGCCCTGCGTGAGCCTGGAGTAGTCGTTTTCGTCGTAATCCTTGTAGGGCGCGCGGGAGGAGTATATCAGCTCATACGTCGCGCGGTCGAGCACGCCGCTCGCGGTCAGCCCGGCCACCGTCTGGAAGTCCTTCAGCGCCGCCTGGGTCAGATCGCCGAACGTGCCCTGCAGCGAGCCGTTGTAATAGCCCAGCTCCTTGAGCCGCTGCTGCATGGTCTTGACCGCGTCGCCGGTCATGCCCTTTTTCAGCTCCACAAAGTTGCTGTCGTCCGGCGCATCGCCGCCGTTTGCGGAATAGAGGGCGTTGTGGGTGTCCTCGTCGACCTCGCCGGTCACGCTCAGGCCCTTTGCGCCCTGGAACGCCTTGACGGCCGTGCGCGTGGCGTTGCCGAACGCGCCGTCCACGCTGCCGGTGAGATAGCCCAGCTCGACCAGCCTAGTCTGCAGCGCCTTGACCGCAGCGCCCTTGCTGCCGTACTTGAGCAGGCCCGGATACGCTACCGGGGAGCCGGGCTGGGCGGTGGGGGCTGCCGTGGGCGCGGCGGTGGGAGCCGCGGTCGGAGCGACGGTGGGCGCGGCCGTGGGCGCGGAAGTCACCGCTGCGCCGGCGCGGGGCGCGTCGCTGTCGTACAGGCGTATATGCGTTTCAAATGTGATATTGCCGTCGGCGGTTATGCCGCACCTTATCTGGAAGGCCTTGACCGCAGCAGCCGTGCCGGAGCCATACGCGCCGTCCACCTTGCCCGAGAGGTAGCCCAGCGCCTTGAGCCGGTTCTGCGCGCTCTTGACCGCCGCGCCGCTGCTGCCTACCTTGAGCACGCCGCCGAAATCGGGTATTGAGCTCGAATCATCGGACGGGGCATCCTCGGGCGCGGACGTCTGCACAGGCGCCTGAGTCGGCGCGTCGCACAGCGGCGCGTCATCCGCAAACAGGCGCTCGTAGGTCTCCTCGCCCACTATGCCGTCGGCAGTGAGGCCGCACTTTATCTGGAACCTGCGCACGGCTTCCTTGGTGAGCGAGCCGTAGTTGCCCGTTACCGAATTGGTAAAGTATCCCAGGTCGGCCAGCCTGCGCTGCACGCTCTTTACGGCCTCGCCCGAATCGCCCGGCTTTATCAGCACATAGGCGAAGAGCTCCATTTCATATGTATCCTGCCCGGCCTCTTCCTGATAGCTTACGAGAGGCTCGTCAGCCAGCGTCTGTACAGGGGCGGCCAGCAGCATCACAAACGCGAGCGCACCCGCTATCGTGCCGCGACCGGCATTGCGTATAGTCATTGCGGAAAACACCTCTATGCAAAAGCTGCGACATACCTTGCCGCGCAGTTTCATCCTCGTATATTATATTGCAAAAGTATTACATCTGTCAAGCGCATTGCCGCTCAGCCGGGCTTAATCTGTGTCGATTCTGCGTCAGCAGCACAATTATTATTTTAATTTTGTCCTATCGGCAGTTTATGGGCCGGGGGAGCGCCATATTGCCGCCGCCTTTGGGCGAAGCGACAGGGGCGGCGGCGGGCGCTCCCGGGAGCGGCGTTTCCGCGCGCGGAGGGTGCCGCCGCCCTGCGCAATGGCGCAGCCTGCCGCAAGGGCGCACCCCTTCCGCGCACAGGAACGGCTGCATGTGCCGCACCACGCCGCGCCCGCCCTCCGCCCCATGCCCATTCCCTCACGCCGGGGCATTTTTCCGCGATTTCCGCGCAAATTTGTGTTGCCCTGCCGCTTTATGCGGGGTATAATTGCTAGTATGGACGCGCTTTGCGGCGCGCAGGCACTGAATGTCGGGGGATGAGCGGATGGCCGTATTTATGGAAGCGCTGGAGCAGGTGCTCAGCTTAATCATTCAGCTGAGCATACACATACTGGAGTTCATGGGCGTGGCGACCATACTCTACGGCGCGTTCCGCGCGGTGTACGAGATAGTCTGCCACCGGCCGGGCGTGCGCCTGAAGCTCGCCGAGAGCATGGCGCTGGCGCTCGAGTTCAAGCTGGGCGGCGAGATACTGCGCACGGTGCAGGTGCGCGACTGGAGCGAGATAGCCATAGTCGGCGCGATAATACTGCTGCGCGGCGTGCTCAACCTGCTGATACATCACGAGATAAAGATAGAGGAGGACCGCGACGAGCGCATAGAGGAGCAGCGCCGCCGGCTCTCCTCCGCCCCCGCCGGGCAGATGGCGCGCTGCGTGTTCCCCACTCCCGACCCGGCGCGCACGGCCGAGTGGTACTCCCGGCATCTGGGCTTTGGCGTAAGGGAGCTGGATAAGGGCCAGGGCACGCTGCTGAGCCGCGACGGCATGGCCATACTGCTGACCGCATCGGGCGGCGCGCCGGTCCGCACCAACCGCGAGCTCTACGGCAGCGGCTGCGACGCCTTCTTTACCCTGCCCGGCTGCGACGCGCTGCGGCGCGAGGCGCAGTTCCGCGGCACCCACACCGAGGACGCTCCCGGCGGATTTTCGATAGTTGACGCGGACGGCCGCCTTGTGATATTCACGCGCGGCGAATGAGCGCTTTCCACGTCCACGCACCGGAATCAACTCGCGCGCAAGCGCTTAAGCGGAGGTACATATGGCTGAACCGAGAATACTGCTGGTGGACGACGACCCCAACATACGCCAGCTGCTCAACATCTATCTGACCAAGGAAGGCTACCAGGTGGAAATGGCGGAGCGCGGCGACACGGCAGTCGCCATGTTCAAGCAGAACCCGCCCAACCTGATGCTGCTGGACGTGATGCTGCCCGGCATGGACGGCTGGCAGGTGCTGCGGGAGGCCCGCAAGGTGTCCAACATACCTATAATAATGCTCACCGCCAAGGACGAGACCTTCGACAAGGTGCTGGGGCTGGAGCTGGGCGCGGACGACTACATAGTCAAGCCCTTCGACCCCAAGGAGGTGACGGCGCGCATAAAGGCGGTCTGCCGCCGCTTCCAGACCGGCGACAGCGCGCCGGCCAGGGAGCTGGTGTTCCCCGGGCTGATAGTGAACCTGACCCAGTACGAGGTGGTATATCGCGGCCAGCACCTGGAGGTGCCGCCCAAGGAGCTGGAGCTGCTCTACTTCCTGTGCAGCCATCAGAACCAGGTGTTCACGCGCGAGCAGCTGCTGGAGCAGGTCTGGGGCTACGAGTTCTTCGGCGACAGCCGCACGGTCGATGTACACATTAAGCGCCTGCGCGAAAAGCTGACCGGCTGCGAGGAGCTGGGCTGGAACATCAAGACCGTGTGGAGCGTGGGTTACAAGTTTGAGGTAAAGTGATGCGTTATCCGCTGTTTTTACGCGTGCTCACATCGATACTGGCCACCGTGCTGGTCACGCTCATGGTGCTGTCGTTCACGCTGATGGGCTTTCTGCGCGCCAACGGCATAGAGCAAAAGCAGGAGCTGCTGCGCGAGCAGGCGCGCGACGTGGCCTCCATGATGGCGCAGCGCGAAGCGACCTACCTGTGGTCGGTCACGACCAACTGGGACAACGTGATACGCGACAAGATACGCACGATAGGCGAAAGCAGCGACGCCACCATCTGGCTGGTGGACCGCAACGGCTTCGTGCTGAGCCTCTCCACCGATTCGGACAGCCTGGCCAAGCGCCTGCAGGACGAAGCCGTGCTGGAGCAGCTGCACCGGGTGCTCTCGGGCGAGGAGATACAGGTGCAGGGCATGTTCGCCGAGCTGGGCGGACAGATAGTCACCGTGGGCGTGCCCTGGCAGGATCGCTTCGGCGAGGTGGGCGGCGCGGTGCTGCTGCATACCGACGTGAGCAACCTGGACGTCAGCTTCGGCGCGGTGGGCATGCAGGTCATATGGGCCGCCATCGCGGCGCTGGTGCTGGGCATAGCGCTGTCATACTTCGTATCGCGCTCGATAACCCGGCCCATCACCACTATCTCCCGCGCGGTGGGGCGCTTCGCCAAGGGCGAGCTGGACAGCCGCTGGTACGAGTCCGACGACCCCAAGCGCCTGGTG
>JBJEUC010000073.1:0-5407 GCA_051883635.1 Candidatus Fimadaptatus sp. | reverse complement strand
TGGACGAGGTGGCCGCTCAGATAGCGCGCTACAAGCAGCTCAGGCCCCTGGTGCAGCGGGGGCGCTTCCTGCGCCTGATGGACCCCTTCGCCGGGCCGTACACCGCGTGGATGACGGTGGCGGAGGACGGCAGCGAGTTCGCGGCGTGGTTCTACAAGCCCGAGGCCCTGCCGGAGGAGGCGTACATAAACGTAAGGCTTTCGGGGCTGGAAAGCGGCGCGCGCTACCGCAGCGACGACGGGCGCGAGCTGAGCGGCGCGGCGCTGATGAACCTGGGCCTGCCGCTCGACTGGCGGCCCGGCGACGACTTCTCGCAGATGTGGCACTTCCGGCGCGTGGATTGAGCGCGCGCCGGGCGCGGCGCGACCGGGGTGAGGGCGGAGCGCGCTTGCCCGCGCTGAGGCGGCCGCAAGGGGACAGATGAAGTGAAGCCCCGGCTTTCGTCAAGTGGATGGGAGCCGGGGATGTGTATGTGTGTGTCGCCGCTGCGTGGATTAACGTGCGCGCGGGGGGCGGCTGGGCCTGTCAGGCATCCCGCTTTACCGCGCCTTCGCCCTCGCGGGGCAGGCGCAATATGTGCATTGCAATACGACTCCGGCTCCCGTCAAGTGGATGGGAGCCGGGGCTGTGTCTGTGCGTTTCGCCGCGCGGATTAACGTGTGCGCGGAGGATGGCCGCGTCCGGGCGCGCGGGGCGGCCTGTCAATCGGCCAGCTTTACCGCGCCTTCGCCTTCTCGGGGCAGGCACAATACGTGCATTGCAATACGGCCCCGGCTCCCGTCAAGTGGATGGGAGCCGGGGCTGTGTATGTGTGTCGCCGCGCGGGGCGGCCTGTTAGTCAGCCCGCTTTGCCGCACTTTCACCTGCGTCGGGGCGGTCGGCCCTGGGCGAGGTCAGCCTGTTGAGGGCGAATATCACCAGGTATATCGCTATCAGCACTATGAATATGCCGGCCATGCCCTGAAGCATTATGGGCAGCGTGGCAAGGAACTTTTCGATATTGCTCATGCTCTTGACCTCCCTGCGTCAGTGTACCAGCGCGATTATCAGGCCGCCGGCGATCACCGAGGCTATCTGCCCGGCCACGTTCGCGCCCGCCGCGTGCATCAGCAGCCAGTTGTTCGGGTCCTCCTCGCGGCCCAGCTTATGCACCACGCGTGAGGACATCGGGAAGGCGGATATGCCGGCCGCGCCTATCATCGGGTTTATCTTTTCCCTGAGGAACAGGTTGAGCACCTTGGCGAACAGCACGCCGCCGAAGGTGTCGAACATGAATGCCACCAGCCCCAGCGCCAGTATCATCAGCGTCTCGGGCTGCAAAAAGGCGTCGGCCTGCATGCGCACGGCCACGGTCAGGCCCAGCACCAGCGTTATCAGGTTGGCCAGCACCTTCTGCGCGGTCTCGGAGAGCGAGGCCAGCACGCCGCATTCGCGCAAAAGGTTTCCGAACATGAGGAAGCCCACCAGCGCCACCGAGGCCGGCGCGGCCAGCCCCGCTATCGCCGTGACCAGTATCGGGAAGAGTATGCGCGTGGTCCGGGATACGCTGGAGGGGTTGTACTTCATGCGTATGCGGCGCTCGGCCCGGGTGGTGACGAGCTTTATGCAGAAGGGCTGCACTATCGGCACCAGCGCCATGTACGAATACGCCGCCACCACTATCGCGCCCAGATACTTCGTGCCGAAGTGGTTGGCCACGACTATCGAGGTGGGGCCGTCCGCCGCGCCGATTATCGCTATCGAGGCCGCGTCGGTCAGGTCAAAGCCCATCAGCGACGCCGCCGAGAGCGTGAAGAATATGCCGAACTGCGCCGCCGCGCCGAACAGCAGCATCCTGGGATTGGAGAGCAGCGGGCCAAAGTCTATCATCGCGCCTATGCCTATGAACAGCAGCAGCGGAAACAGCTCGTTGCCTATGCCCGCATTGTAGAGCGTGTCCAGCACCTCGGTCGCGCCCGAGAAGGGCAGGTTGACCAGTATCGCGCCAAAGCCCATGGGCAGCAGCAGCGCGGGCTCCATCTCCTTTTTGATGGCCAGGAATATCAGCGCGCCGCCTATCAGCCACATTACGACCATCTGCCACGTAAGGGCAGTGAAGTTTTCAACGAATGTCAGCATCGGAAAGCCTCCCGTATATACATATGCTGCATCGGCGCGCGGCGGAACCGGCCGCCGCACGCCGGGTATGCGGTCATGTGCCAGGGGCATGCGGGGGAGCCGCCTCGGGCCGGCTCAGGTAGAAGAGCAGCAGCTGCGCGCGCAGGCGCGGGAGGGCCTTGCGCACGGCGCAGCCTATGCGCAGCGCGACCACCAGCGCGAAGAAGCGCGCAAGCGCCCGCATGAGGCGCGCGATGTGATGCGAACACGCGCGCAGACTGTGCGCCGCCGCGCTGAGCGCGCGCATGACCTGCGGCGCGCGCGGCAGCGCCGAGAGCTCCGAGAGCTCCGAGAGCTCCGGCTCCTCGGGCGCTTCCATGCCAAACAGGCAAAAGGGCTCCGCGTCGATGCACATGAAGGCGAGGGCGGCCAGCAGTGCGCCGGCAAGCGCCAGCGCCAGCGCGCGCATACAGCTCATCAGCATCCCTCCCGTGCATTCGGCTTTTCACGCTCATGATATTATAAAAGCCCGGGGGCTGTCAAGCGCCGTTTTGAGTTGCAGCCGCGCCGGGCCTTGCGTCGGCGCGCGCGTAACCCAAACGTAACGCGCAGCGGTATTGACAAACTCATATGAATGACGTATCATATGAGCAGATAGACAAATGAATGGGCATTCAAATGAACGGAGGGACATATGACGCGGGGAGAGAAGCACGACCACCATGCGGTGCTGGAGCTGCTGGAGCGCGAGTCGCCCAGCGCGGAGATGATATGCGACCTGGCCGATCTGTTCAAGATATTCGGCGACACCACGCGCATGCGCATACTGTATGCGCTGCTGGAGAGCGAGATGTGCGTCTGCGCCATAGCCGAATACCTGGGCATGACGCAGTCGGCCATATCGCATCAGCTCAAGGTGCTCAAGGACAACAACCTCGTGGGCAGCCGCCGGGAGGGCAAGACGATATACTACTTCCTGGCCGACGACCACGTAAGGCTGATAGTGGGACAGGGCTATGCACACCTGACCGAGGAAAGGGAGAAGAAAAAATGAGAAAGGTATTCAGGATGGAGGACCTGGACTGCGCCAACTGCGCGGCCAAAATGGAGGACGCGATACGCAGGATAGAGGGCGTCGAGAGCGTGAGCGTGAGCTACATCACGCAGCGGCTCACGCTGGTGGCCAGCGACGAAGAATTTGACGACATCGTCAGGCAGGCACAGAAGGTCTGCCGCAGGATAGAGCCGGATTGCCGGATAATCATCTGATGGGCGGGGGAGGAACGCAATATGAGCAGGCGGCAAAAGAAGGAGCTTGCGCGGATACTCGTATCGCTGGCGCTGCTGATAATCATCGGGCTGCTGCCGCTTGAGGGCTGGTGGCGCCTGGCTGCGATACTCGTGCCCTACGCGCTGTGCGGCTGGGACGTGGTATGGGACGCCCTGCGCGGAATCGCCCGGGGCCAGATGTTTGACGAAAAGTTCCTGATGACGCTGGCGACGGTGGGCGCGCTGGCACTGGGCGAATACGACGAGGCCGTGGAGGTCATGCTGTTTTACCAGGCGGGCGAGCTGTTCGAGAGCATCGCCGTGGGCCGCAGCCGCCGCAACATCGCCAGCCTTATGGACATACGCCCCGATTCCGCCAATGTGCTGCGCGGCGGCGAGCTGCTCGAGGTGGCGCCCGAGGAGGTCGCCGTGGGCGAGGAGATAGTGATAAGGCCCGGCGAGAAGATACCGCTGGACGGCAGCATAATCGAGGGCTCCACGGCTGTGAACGCCGCGGCGCTTACCGGCGAGAGCCTGCCGCAGGACAAGACCGTGGGCGACCGCGTGGTGAGCGGCTCCATAAACGTGAGCGGCGTGATACATGTGCGCACCGAGAGCGAGTTCGGCGAGAGCACGGTCGCGCGCATACTGGAGCTGGTGGAGAACTCGGCCTCGCGCAAGGCCCGGGTGGAGAACTTCATCACCCGCTTTGCGCGCTGGTACACGCCCTGCGTGGTCGTCGCGGCGGCGCTGCTGGCGGTCGTGCCGCCGCTGTTTATGGGCGGCTGGAGCGAGTGGATAAGGCGCGCGCTGGTGTTTCTGATGGTGTCCTGTCCCTGCGCGCTGGTGGTATCGGTGCCGCTCACGTTCTTCGGCGGCATAGGCGGCGCGTCGCGCAAGGGCATACTGGTCAAGGGCGCCAACTATCTGGAGGCCCTGGCCGGCGTAAAGACGGTGGTGTTCGACAAGACCGGCACCCTCACCCAAGGCAGCTTCGCGGTGACGGCGGTGCATCCCCGGCAGGTGTCCGCGGAGGAGCTGCTGGAGCTGGCGGCGGCCGCCGAGTCCAACTCCAGCCATCCCATCGCGCAGTCGATAGTGGAGGCTCACGGCCGCGACATAGCCCCCGGGCGCATAAGCGAGGTGCGCGAGCGCGCCGGGCTGGGCGTGGAGGCCGTGATAGACGGGCGGCGGCTGTTCGTGGGCAACGGGCGGCTCATGGACGAGGTCGGGGCCGGGTGGCACGAGTGCCACAGGCCCGGCACGGTGATACACATATCCGAGGGCAGCGAGTATCTGGGCCATATCGTGATATCCGACCAGCCCAAGCCCGACGCCGCCGAGGCGATAAGCGGCCTGCGCGCGGCGGGAGTCGGGCGCGTGGTGATGCTCACGGGCGATGCGCAGCGCGTGGCCGAGAGCGTGGGCAGGGAGCTGGGCGTGGACGACGTGCGCGCCGGGCTCATGCCGGCGGACAAGGTGAGCGAGGTGGAAAAGCTCATCGCCCCCGGCGCGCCCCTCGCGTTCGTGGGCGACGGCATAAACGACGCGCCGGTGCTGTCCCGCGCCGACGTGGGCATTGCGATGGGCGCACTGGGCAGCGACGCCGCCATCGAAGCCGCCGACGTGGTGCTGATGGACGACAAGCCCTCCAAGATACCGCAGGCCATGCGCATAGCGCGCCGCACGATGCGCATCGTGCGTCAGAACATAGTGCTGGCGCTGGCGGTGAAGGGCGTGGTGCTGGTGCTGGGCGCGGTGGGCCTGGCGGGCATGCGCATGGCCGTGTTCGCCGACGTGGGCGTGCTGATACTGGCGATACTCAACGCCATGCGCGCGCTGCGCGTGGACTGAGGCGGGTGCTGAGCCCCGCCACAGCGCTTCGCCCAGGCGACAATGTCGCCTGGGCGAAACTGTGTCCGCGCATAATGGGGCGGCATTCTCCCGATGCCTGAAGGCATCGGGAGAACGCAGAGCAACACCCATCACCCTTTGCACCAAGGCAGAGCGCTGCATTAGAATGCATCGCCCTGCCGCCTCC
>JBJEUC010000072.1:0-5411 GCA_051883635.1 Candidatus Fimadaptatus sp. | reverse complement strand
GCTCTGCACAGCATTTTGCACACCGCGTTCCGGCAATTTCGCCCTGTGGAGCGGCTGAAGGCGCTGGCCTTTGCTCTTGTGATGCAAGTCGTGCACACGCTTTATCCAATTTTCACCATTTCTGCCCCCGCGCATCCTTGACGCGCATGGCCCGCCGTGTTATCATTGCCACTGTGCCGGGCGCATCGCCATGCGCGCCGCGCCCAATCTGAAAAATGGAGGAATGCCCCATGAAAAAGTTTGCCCTTGCTCTGGCGCTCGCCCTGGCGATGCTGCTGGCCCTGCCCGCCTTCGCCGCCGAAAACGTGATACCCTTCCCCGCGACCTACGACACGACCTCATCCGGCGCGTCCAGCTATGAGAACTGCGGCGACCATGAGGATTCCGTCTACTTTGCGCATCCCGACTACTACAACATGACCTCCACCGACACGCTCACGATACTCACGGGCTTCAAGACCTACCAGCAGACCACCGAATACACCTGCGGCCCCGCCTCCGCGCTGATGGTGCTGTACTACTTCGGCGAGGAGGGCTATGACGAGATGACCATCGCCGAGGCGGCCCACTGCCTCCCGGGCGAGGGCACCACGCCGCAGGGCCTCACCGACTTCTTCACCGGCATCGGCTGGGAGGTGACCAACAACCTCTCCGACGGCTCCGAAAACGGCGAGGAGGAGTTCGACCCCGATACCTTCAAGGCCTGGGTGCTTGAGAACCTGACCGCCGGCACGCCGGTGATAGTCGACTGGATAGACTGGGACGGCCATTTCCAGGTCATAATCGGCTATGACACCATGGGCACCGACGACCACTTCGGCGACGACGTGCTGATACTTGCGGACCCCTACGACACCTCCGACCATCTGCAGGACGGCTATTATACCGTCAACGCCGAGCGCTTCTTCTACATGTGGCATGAGGGCTTCTCCGCCGACGGCGACGACATACAGGTCCAGCCCTATGTCATCGCGCGCCCGGCCGAGCAGCTTCAATAAGAAGCTCAGGCGGACGGGGCGCAGGCGCACCCCGCCGCCCGCACGCGCCGCGGGTTCCGCCGACATGCTTCGGCCTTCCGGGCGCGGAAGCCGCACGAAAGCGCGAGAGGGCAGTTGCCCTCTCGCGCTTTCAATTTGCCGTATTGATAGTAAGAGCGCCGCCGCACGGGGTCGTTCCGTGCGGCGGCGCTGTTTGTCTGCAAAGCTTCATTGTGCAGCCGCTTCGATAAATATCGGCGGTGCATTCGTCCTTTACGGCATTTGTCCCGCGCAAACGCTTGCGCCTGCGGTGAAAAGGCGCTCCCGTAACACTTGCCGGGCGTTACGCATTGTAACAGTGCCCGGCCCTCCGCACTGAAAACCAGTGAGCCAACACAGCTTTGCGCCGCCGCGCGGAGTTATCCCGTTCGGTGGCGCTGTTTGTCTGCAATGCTTCATTGTGCAGCCGCTTCGATAGATATCGGCAGTGCATTCGGTAGCCTACGGCATTTGTCCCGCGCAAACGCTTGCGCCTGTGGTGAAAAGGCGTTCCTGCCACGCTTGCCGGGCGTTCCGCATAGTTTCAGCACACGGCCCTCCGCACTGAAAAGCATGGAGATATCAACGAATTGCGCCGCCGCACGGAGTTGTTCCGCGCGGCGGCGCATTCGTCAACCTATGGCATTTGTCATGCACAAACGCTTGCGCATGCGGTGAAAAGGCGCTCACGTCACGCTTGCCGGGCGTTACGCAGAGTTTCGGCACCCGGCACTCCGCGCTGAACGGCAGTGAACCAGCAATGCTTTGCGCCGCGCGAAGTTATCCCGTGCGTCGGCGCATTCACCCCCGTCACTCCCCTGCGCGCCCATTCACGCGCGCAGGCCGTCCAGCGCCATACCTATCACCCTGTCCGCCGCATCGCGGTCCAGCGGCATCACGCGGCCGTGATACATGAAGTAGTCCAGCATGGACCACAGCACCTCGTATCCGCCCCTGTCGTACTCCTCCGCCGTGGGCAGGTAGCCCGTGCAGCCGTTGGTGTACCCGCCCAGGAACGCCAGCTCGCCGGCCCGCGCGCGCACCTCCAGCGCCAGCTCGCACATCAGCTCGTTGGGCACGCCTATCAGGCAGCCCTCGCCCAGGCGGAAGAACTGCATCTCCACCCGCTCGAGCTGGGAGGTCACGCCTGCCGCCTGCAGCCGCTCGACCTCTCTTAGCCAAGCCGTGCCGTCTATGCCCGCCTCGCGCCGGGCCTCCCCGGCTATCGCGCGCGCCCGGGCCGCGTCGGGCACGGCGGCGCACAGCTCGCCCCGCACCGAGTACATCTCCATATCCGCCATGTCGTGCGGCTCCAGCGCCTCCACCACCGGCTCCACTGCGCTCAGCACCGCGCGCGCCATCTCGCTCAGCGCGTCCTCGGTGCGCACGAAGCGGCCGCTGGTGTCGTCGGCGTCGGGTGGGTCTATGCGCGAGGCGAAAAAGCGCGGCGCGACATTGCCCGAAGCGCCCTGCGTGAGCACGACCGGGCATCCCCAGCGCGCGCTCAGCATATCGCGCGCCGCTCCGAACCAGTCGGGAGAGATGCGCCGGTTGTCGCCCTTGAGCGCATTGCAGTGCGCGGTCAGGCGCAGCAGCAGCAGTCTGAGCTCGCCCGTCTCCGCGTCGGCCACCTTGAGCACGCCCGCGCGCCTGTCCAGCGCGCTGCCGCCCGCGCGGCGGTTCACGCCTATGTCCACCTCAGCGCAGCCCCACGCCGCGCGCACGGGATGCATGTCGCCAAGCGCGCTGCGCGCCGCCTCCAGCACGCGCCCGTCCACCCATTCGGCATAGGCGCGCTCGACGTCATCGTTGGGCGCGGAATGCGTATGCGCAAAGCAGAGCATGACCTGCTCACAGCCCGTCCCCAGCAGCGCGGCCAGCCGCGCCCGCAGCGACGCAGCATGCTCCGCGCCAAAGCCTATATGGTCGATAGCGATAAGCGCACAGCGCCGCCCCGCCAGGCTCCATACGGTCGCCTGCGCCGCGAGCGGGTGCTCAACGCCCTCGGAAACCATGTCGCCAAAGCCTATCATGTGCATGGGCGCATTCGGCGTAATGTCGGCCGCACAGCAGCCCATCATAAGTTCATCCATAAAGAAAGCCCTCTGAAATAACATATTCGGCCGCTGCCAGTGGCCCTGCGCGGCGGCCCATCCCTGCGCCTCAGGATGCGGCCCGGTATTGCGCCGGCCGGAAGGCTCAGCCTGCGCACATTATAGCACGGGCGGGGGGCTCATGCAACCGCGCTCAGGGCAGGGGCTCGCCGCGCGCATGTCAGCACAGAGCGTTATCTTCCAGCCACCTCGCCATGCCGTCATCGTCGTTCGCGCCGCATACGCAGGCTGATGCAGGCTTGACGGCGCTCAGGCCGCTTCGCTGCGCGCATGTCAGCCCAGCACGTTCTCCGCAAGCCACCTCGCCATGCCGTCATCGTCGTTTGCGCCGCATACGAAATCCGCCGCCGACTTGGCATCGCTCAAAGCGTTCGCAACCGCCACGCCCACGCCGCACGCGCGCAGCATCCCGACGTCGTTCACGTCGTCGCCGAACGCCGCCACGCGCTCAAGCGGTATGCCGTGGGCCGCGGCTACCCGCCTTATGCCATTCAGCTTGGTCGCGCCGCGCGCCATTATCAGCGCCAGCGCCTCATCGCAGCGCTGCACGTACAGCCCGGGCGGCAGCAGCGCGGCGATGCGGCCGATATCATCGGGCGACGATATGCCCGCTATCAGCTTGTACACTGGGCCGCGCGGAAGGCTGCAAAAGTCCGTGTGGATGTAGTCCTCGCAAAAGCGTATGCCCGACATGTCAAAGTTGGCGTAGAGTCTATCTCCCAGCTCCAGCGACACCGTGGCCCCGGCATTCTGCGCGGCCAGCCTGCGCGCCAGCGCCACAGCCTCGTCAAACGGTATCGCGCAGCGCGCCTCATCGCCCCGCGCATCGCGCACCAGCGCACCGTTATGGCATATGAGCGCATCCGGCCTTGCGTCCAGCGCGAAGCGCGCCACCGTGCGCGGCGGCCGCGCGGTCGCAAAGGCCAGCAGCATGCCCCGCGCCTGGCAGCGGCGCAGCACGTCCGCCGTATGCGCCGATATGGTCTTGTCGCTTCTGAGCAGCGTGCCGTCCAGATCGGTAACTATCATCGCTATATCCATATTTCACTCTCCCACTGCACAGATGTGGATACAAGGCGCTGCAGCGCGTGCCTGGCACCGCAGTCCAGTCATGTTTCGGTCAGGCCCACCCGGCCCTTGCACATGGCGACGGGGGCGGTCACACATGCCAGGCGTGCGGTGAGGGCGTTTGACGGAGTATGAAGGGCCTGAGCGGAGCCGCCTGCCGGGCCAAGGCGGGCAGTTCACACAGGCACCGCGCCGCCGTGCGGGGAATGCTTCCCCCCCTGCCACATCGCTGCTACCCGCACAGCCCCTCTCACCGCGCATCGCCCCCCGCACTCCTTCCCCCATACGCAAAATACGGCGCATGGCAGCGCCGCATTTTGCCGGTCCGTTATGTCATTTGAGCGCGTTCGCGCCGATGTCGCGGCGCATGTGCATGTCCTTGAAGGATATCATGTCGGCGGCGGCGTAAGCGCCGTCCAGCGCCGCGCGCAGGTCGCCCGCCAGCGCGGTCACGCCCAGCACGCGCCCGCCGGCGGTGAGGCACTCGCCGTCCTGCAGCCGGGTGCCCGCGTGGAACACGGTCGCGCCCGAAGCCGCGGCCGCGTCCAGGCCGCTTATCGGATAGCCGCTCTGGTACTTGACCGGGTAGCCGCCCGAGGCCAGCACCACGCAGGCCGCGCTGGTGCCGTCCAGCCACTCTATGCGCTGGCCCGCCAGCTCGCCGCGGCTCACGGCCTCGAACACGTCCATCAGGTCGCTCCTGAGCAGTGGTAGCACCACCTGCGTCTCCGGGTCGCCGAAGCGGGCGTTGTACTCCACCACCTTAGGGCCGTCCGCCGTGAGCATCAGCCCCACGTAGAGCACGCCGCGGAAGTGCAGCCCCTCGGCGTTCATGGCGTTCAGCGTGGGCTCCAGTATCTCCTCGCGCACGCGGCGCGCGGTCTCAGCATCGAAGAAGGGGGCCGGGGCTATCGCGCCCATGCCGCCGGTGTTGAGGCCCTCGTCGTTGTCCAGCGCGCGCTTGTGGTCCTGCGAGGCGGGCATGGGCACTATCGCGTGCTCGTCGCAGAAGCACAGCACCGTGCACTCGCGCCCGCTCATGAACTCCTCTATGACCACGCGCTTGCCGCTCTGCTTGAACGCGCCCTCCACCATCATGGAACGCACGGCCTCCTGGGCCTCCTCGCGGGTGCGGGCGATTATCACGCCCTTGCCCAGCGCCAGGCCGTCGGCCTTTGTCACTATGGGCGTGGGGGCGGTGGCCACGTAGTCC
>JBJEUC010000071.1:0-5427 GCA_051883635.1 Candidatus Fimadaptatus sp. | reverse complement strand
CGCGCCCTGAGCGCTTCCGTGAGCGCGCTGGACGTCCTCTCCCGCGCGCCCAGGCTCAGGTTCGCGCATACGCCCTTGAGCGTGTGGGCCTCGCGGAAGGCGGTCTCGTAGTCGCCCGCGTCAAGCGCCTTCTTCACCGCCGCGTCCATATTGCTGTCCGCGAACTTCACCAGGAACTTCTTTATCTTCTCGTCGCTGTGCAGCCGGCTGAACATGCTGTCATAGTCGCCGTTTATTCTGCCGTACATATCTCTAAGCGTCATCGTAGCGTCCCTCTTTCGTTTCCTATTTCATGGCGCCGCCGTCGGCAGCACCCTCGCTTCCGTCCATCGCGTCCGGCCAGGCAGGGGGCACAATGCGCGCCCAGAGCCGGGAGATTATCCATAAAGTTTCAGTATTCGACATTATATTTGTTTCTCCTACCGCTTTTACAAATTTTTACCGACTATTTTTATCCTCGCCCGCCATCATACTTAACACAATTCCGATTGCGAAAAACGCCGCTGCGGCGGGCGGCGCGGGGAGCCTGTACAGGCACGGCGCGGGGACTGGCTACCGGGCACCACCCGCCGACCGCAGAGCGCAACGTCCCCGGCGAGGAGTGCCTGTCCATGCGCGGCACTGGCACATGGCGCAGGCACCCTCGCCGCCCCCGCCGCACCCCGCCCGCCGCATCGCGCAAGGGCGCGCAGCAAGCCCCAGGTCTTCGGCTAGTTGCGCGCCCTTTGCGCGTTCGGCAGGAGCGGTATTGGGCAAGCGTTCCGGCGCGCCCCGGCACATCGGGCTTCAGGCACTCCTGCCAGCATGTGTGGCGGACGCGGGCCGCATGGGCTGCGGGCGCGGCGCGCCCTCCCCCGCGCCCTCCCGTGCCCCGACTAGCGCCTGCGCCGGTGCAGGGGCATCCTTACCACGGTGCGGTAGGCGTCCTCGTCCTCCTCCCCGTCCCGGGCGTCGGCCTCGTCGTCCGCGCGCGGGGACGGCGCGGCCTGCTGCTCCGCATTGGCGCGCGCCTCGCCCCGGCAGCAGCTGCGCGCCGCCCCGGCGGCCAGTGCGTCCAGCGAGTACCCGCCGCGCGCGCCCGGGGCGGCCGTGGCCTGCGCGGGCATGGACGGCATGCGCGTAAAGCCCGACTCGCGCACCAGCACCGGCCCGACGGCGGGCTGCTCCTCCCCGTCCTCCTCCTGGCGGATCTCGATGAGCGTGCGGCGCACCAGGTATGCGTGTATGTCCAACCGGATGAGATAGTTGATGCACTCCAGGCTCGCGGCCTGCACGCTCAGCTCGCGCGCCACGCAGTGCAGTATCACCTCGCCGCAGTCCTCGCGCGTCACGCCCTCCGCCTCGATACAGGCCGGTATGCAGGCGCTGGCCCGGGCGAGGTATGTATTGCCGCAGTCGTCCGTGAGCTCGGCCTCCAGCGGCAGCTCCAGCCGCCCCACCGCGCGCGCCTTGCCGCAGTTGTCAAACTCCATGCGGGCATCCTCAGCGCGCGCGCATTCGTCCAGCACGGTGAGCCTGCCCAGCTTCAGGCATTTGTCGCCCGGGTCAGGCACTATGTCCTTCAGCATCATGCGGTCCTGATGCTCAACCCCCAGCTTTTCGCCCTGCCAGAGCACCGCGTCGGCGAAAAAGCGCAGCTCCTGAGTCTGCTGCCCGCCCTGCTCCATATTGAGCTTCATTCATGTCCTCCTCCTAAACCGCCCAAGGGGCGGCAATGCTCGCGCCGCCGGATGTCCGGATCGACCGCGTCGTTACATATTATGCGATTGCGCGGCCGCGCGACACCGTGCTATAATAGCCTTGGAACGTATAAGCGGCGGGAGGAAAGGCCATGCAGGTGGATGTACTGGGAGTACCGATAGAGTTTGCCCCGCGCGAGGGAGTGTTTTCGCCGGGCGCGCCCGACGCGGGCACGCTGGCTATGCTCAGGGCGGCCCACATTCAGCCGGGCGCGCCCGAAAAGGTGCTGGACCTGGGCTGCGGCTGGGGCCTGGTGGGCATATACTGCGCAAAGCTGCTGGGGCAGCAGAGCGTGACCATGCTGGACGTGGACCCCGTGGCGGTCGATTGCGCGCGCGCGAACTGCCTCCTGAATGGGCTGAGCGACCTCAGGCCCATAGTGAGCGACGCATACGACGCGCTGGACGACGCGGGCTTTACGCTCATCATGTCCAACCCGCCCTACCACGCCGACTTCGCCGTGCCCCGCCGGTTCATCGAAAAGGGCTTCAACCGGCTCAAAATGGGCGGCCGGCTCATGATGGTGACCAAGCGGAAGGACTGGTACAAGAACAAGCTCATATCCGTGTTTGGCGGCGTACATATAGAGGAAGCGGACGGCTACTTCGTGTTCACGGCGGAAAAGCGCTCGACCCGCTACGCATCCGGGCGTGCCCGGTAAGGCGGAGGAAGCGCCCGGCGTCCGCGCCATGACCTGCCCTCATCCGGCAGGTGCGGGGCGGCGGAGCAATGCATTCAACAATGAACGAGGGGTGGGTAAAACAATATGCTGCACTTTGACAGCGCGGCCGGCGCGCAGCAGCGGCTGGAGCACTTTCTGGCGGAATCCTTTCAGCCCGGTACCGCGATACCGTTTTCCTTCATGTATAAGGGCGAATCGTCGCGTCGCCTTCTGGACGGCTGGCGCTATGAGCGGAAGGAGGGCGCGGTCGCCTTTCACTCGCCGGACGGCCTGGTGGCCGCGGTGGAGATACGCACCTTTGAGGACTTCCCGGCGGTGGAGTGGCTGCTGACGTTTGAAAACACCGCCGATGCGGACAGCGGGCTCATCGAGCAGGTCAACGCGCTCGACCTCCATGTGGAGGCGGCTCCGTTCCGCACCGCCGGAACACAGCAATACGGCGCGCTGGACAACATACTGTACTACAACGGCGGCTCGGACTGCAAGGCGGACGACTTCATCCCCTGCCAGGAGATACTGCACCACATCTCCGCCCGCGAGGAGATGAGCTTCTCCTGCATGGAGGGGCGGCCCACCTCCGGCTCCCACGGCTCATTCCCCTATTTCAATATGAAGACGCTGGACCGGGGCGTGTTCTTCGCCATCGGGTGGTCCGGGCAGTGGCATATGCAGCTGCACACCCGTCAGCACGAGTATCCGGGCGCGGCCACCAGCTTTCAGTTCACCGGCGGAGTGCCCGGTATCGCCACCGTGCTGCACCCGGGCGAGCGGATACGCACCGCCCGGATACTGCTCATGCCCTGGGATGGGACTATCGAGGACGCCTGGAATCAGAGCCGGCGCTTCCTGCTGAAGTACCATACGCCCCATGTGGACGGCAGGCCGGCCGTTCTGCCGCTGAGCCTGCAATCCTGGGGATACAATGCCCGGCGGAACATGGCCGAGATAGATGACGGCGTGCGCAGCGGGCTGCCCTTCGATACCTACTGGGTGGACGCCGGCTGGTATGGCCCGGCAGGCACCCACTGCGACGACCCCTTCCACAACGACTGGAGCGACCATGTGGGCTGTTACACCCATGACCCATCCCGCTATCCACGGGGGCTGGGCGAGGTCGGCGATCACGCTCATGCAAACGGCATGCGGTTCCTGCTCTGGAACGAGCCGGATCGCGCGGTCGTGGGCACCCCGGCCTACGAGGCGCACCCGGAGTATTACCTTGCCCACCCCATCGGCAATTCCCGCATGCTGAACCTGGGGCGGGAGGACGCCTACCA
Source organism: Candidatus Fimadaptatus sp. (assembly GCA_051883635.1). Classification (GTDB taxonomy): domain Bacteria; phylum Bacillota; class Clostridia; order Christensenellales; family Aristaeellaceae; genus Fimadaptatus. Next base: position 1,728 of record JBJEUC010000071.1, on the reverse strand, counting down.
GTGGGCGCTTGACCTGCTGACTGACAAGATAGAGAGCTATCATCTGGACATACTGCGCATCGATTACAACGTGGGCCCGCTGGACGCCTGGCGGGCCAATGACGCCGAGGGCCGCCGGGGCATGACGGAGATACGGGCCGTGGAGAACTTCTACCGCCTGTGGGCCGAGCTGCGCAGGCGCTTCCCCCATCTGCTGATAGACAACTGCGCGTCCGGGGGCCGCAGGCTGGACTTTGAGGCCAACACCAACAGCGTCTCGCTGTTCCGCACCGATTACCTGTGCTATGCGGACTGCAGCCCGGCGGGCATGCAGGTGCAGACCGCGGGCCTTGCGCCGTTTGTGCCGCTGGCGGGCCTGGTATGCTGCGGCGAGCCCACCTGGTACAACTTCCTGAGCTCCCTGGCCGCCGGGTTTGCGCTGACCCCCGCCCAGCTGGACTCCCTGCTGGCCGACGGGGAGCAGCTGCGGCAGATGGGAAGGAAGCTGCAGGTCCTTAACCGGGTGCGGCCCCTGTTTACCGGCGATTTCTACCTGTTCACCTCGGTGACGCTGAACGAGCGCGACTGGTTCGCCTACCAGCTGAACGACCCGGAGGCCGGCACCGGCTGCGTGCTGTCGGCGCGCCGGTCGGCATGCGCCATGACGGAGGCCTGCTATCAGCTTCGCGGTCTGGACGAGGCGGCCCTGTACGCCCTGGAGGACGCCCAGACCGGCACTACGCTGGGCAAGGCCACCGGCAGGCAGCTGATGACGGAAGGCCTGCGCGTGTCCCTCGCGGCCCCGGAGAGCGCCAGCTTGATATTCGTGACGAAGTGCGGCTGAGCGCGGGCGCGGGAAGGGGCGGAGGCTTTTTCACAGAGCGGGAACCGCATGGACGCGGAGCTGCGCTGTGACGCGCCGGGCGCCGACTGCGGATGAGATGACACGCTGTATGTGAGATGACCCGCGAATGGCTCCTGCTCACCCGGGCGCGCAAAGGTGTTCAGCTACATGAGGGCGGAGCGCGGCTATCGCTTCTGCGATAGGCGCGCGGCCGATTGAACGGGAGCAGCGGAACACAGGCGGGAGCGGTTCTGATTGACGAGGCCGCTCTTGCCTGTGCGGGCCTGCTCCGCTTGCATCCGTGTGCGGCAGGCGCTGTCGCTGCCGTCGCGCCGGGGCTGAACGCGCGTAGGCGCGGGGCTGCGCTGTGACGCGCCGGGCGCCGACTGCGGGCGAGATGACACGCGGGATGTGAGATGACCCGCGAAAGGTTCCTGCTCCCCCGGACGCGCAAAGGTACTCAGCGGCATGAGGGCGGAGCGCAGCTATCGCTGCTGCGATAGGCGCGCGGCCGATTGAACGGGAGCAGCGGAACACAGGCGGGAGCGGCCCTGATTGACGGGGCCGCTCCTGCCTGTGCGGGCCTGCGCCGCTTGCATCCGTGTGCGGCAGGCGCTGTCGCTGCCGCGCGCCGGGGCTGGGGGAGCGCGGGCCGCTCCGGCGCGCTGCCCGGCGGTAATTTTATGCCAAAACGGTTGACAATTCCCGCGCCGTGTGCGATAATATAATGTAGCTGCAGCCGAAAGGCCCTGGCAATACCAGGTTTGCCCATATATGCACCCGTAGCTCAGCAGGATAGAGCGACCGCCTCCTAAGCGGTAGGCCGTGGGTTCGAATCCCGCCGGGTGTGCCATATTACCACCTAGCTTTTGATACAAAGCTGGGTGGTATTTCTTTACCCCATT
>JBJEUC010000070.1:0-5444 GCA_051883635.1 Candidatus Fimadaptatus sp. | reverse complement strand
CTCAACGCGGGGCTGCGGGGGCTGTGCGCGGTGCTGATAGTAATGGTGGCGCTGCTTTGGCCGGGCGCCTGCCCGCCCGACGACCCGGGCCTGATTACGGAGGGCGAGCAGCGGGTGGTGCAGCCGCTCAGCCTGGCTACGCCCACGCCCGAGCCCACGGCCGCGCCCACCGAGGCGCTGCCCACGCCCGAGCCCACGCCCGTGAGCGTGGTGATAAGCGCGGCGGGCGACTGCACTCTGGGCTACGACCCGCGCCTGGGCTATACCAATTCGCTGCCGCACGAGCTGGAGCGGCAGGACGGCGATTACAGCTACTTCTTCGCCGGGGTGCTGCCGGTGTTCTCGGCGGACGATATCACCGTGGTCAATCTGGAATGCGCGCTCACGCAGTCGTCCGACAAGGTGGAGGGCAAGACGTTCTGCTTCAAGGGCGACCCGCTCTATCGCAACATACTCACCGAGGGGTCGATAGAGGTGGTGTCGCTGGGCAATAACCATTCGCGCGACTACAAGTCGGCGGGCTTCAACGACACCGTGGAGGCGCTGCGGCTGGCGGATGTGGGCTTTGCCTCAAACGGCATCAGCTGCATCGAGGAGGTAAACGGCGTAAGGGTGGGCTTCCTCAGCTACCGCAACAATACCCCCGAGCAGTCGACGCTTAAGAGCGACATCGCCTCGCTCCGCTCGCAGGACTGCGCGATAGTGGTCTGCTCGTTCCACTGGGGCGAGGAGTACCGCAACGTCGCCAACTCCTCGCAGACCAAGTTGGGGCGCGCGGCCGTGGATTACGGGGCCGACCTGGTGCTGGGCCATCACCCGCACGTGATAGGCTCGATAGAGCTGTACAAGGGCAAGTACATATGCTATTCGCTGGGCAACTTCTGCTTTGGCGGCAACCGCAATCCGGAGGACAAGGATACGTTCATATTCCGCCAGACGTTCACCCTGACAGACGACGGCCAGGCGGTGGACGCGGGCATAGAGATAGTGCCCTGCCGCATATCCTCGACGACCAAGCGCAACGACTATCAGCCGACTATATACGGCCGCGAGGATGCGCTGCGCGTGCTTGAGCGGCTCAACGATTACTCTGCGCCGCTCAAATACGGCGTGATGCTGGACGAATCCGTGCTCAAATGGGACTGGTAAAGCGGCGCAGGGCTGCGCTCACTGGGGAGGAAGATTATGGCGGACAGAGTGGTGTTCTTCGATACGACGCTGCGCGATGGGGAGCAGACGCCGGGCGTCAATCTGAATATTATCGAAAAGGTGCAGATAGCGCGCCAGCTCGAACGGCTGGGCGTGGAGATAATAGAGGCGGGCTTTGCCGCCAGCAGCAAGGGCGACTTTGAGGCGGTGCAGGCCGTGGCCGAGGCAGTGCGCGAGCCGGTCATCTGCTCGATGTGCCGCGCCGTGCCCGGCGACATAGAGGCCGCCGCGCAGGCGCTGGCCGGAGCCCGCCGCCGCCGCATACATGTGGTGATAGCCACGAGCGATCTGCACATGCGCTACAAGCTCAAAAAGACGCCAGAGGAGGTGCTGGAGCTGACCCGCTCGGCGGTGCGCCTGGCGCGCAACTATGCCGACGACGTGGAGTTCTCGGCCGAGGACGCCTCGCGCTCCGAGCCGGAGTTCCTCTACCGCGTGCTGGATACGGCCATTCGCGAGGGCGCTACCACCGTGAACATACCCGACACGGTGGGGTATTCCATGCCGCTGGAGTTTGAGCAGCTGATACGCGGCATACGCGAGAACGTGCGGGACATCGACAGGGTCGTGCTGGCGGCGCACTGCCACAACGACCTGGGGCTGGGCGTGGCGTGCAGCCTGGCCGGAGTACGCGCCGGTGTGCGGCAGCTCGAATGCACGATAAACGGCATAGGCGAGCGCGCGGGCAACGCGGCGCTGGAGGAGCTGGCCATGGCGCTCAAGACGCGCGGCGAGTTCTACGGCTGCGAAATAGGGCTGGATACGCGCCAGCTCATGCGCACCAGCAAGCTGATATCCTCACTCACGGGCATAGACGTGCAGCCCAACAAGGCCATAGTGGGCCAGAACGCATTCCTGCACCAGTCGGGCATACATCAGCACGGCGTGCTGGCCAACCGCAGCACGTATCAGATAATCGACCCCGAGGACGTGGGCGTGCCCAAGGCGGAGATAGTGCTGGGCAAGCTCAGCGGCCGCCACGCCTTCGACGAGCACATGCGCGAGATGGGCTACCAGCTCACGCCCGAGGAGCTGAGCGACGCCTTTGCCAAGTTCAAGACGCTCTGCGACCGCAAAAAGGACGTTTCCGACCGCGACATAGCCGCGCTGCTGGACAAGCGCATAAGCGAGATACCGGACGTATACACGCTGGAGAGCTACCAGGTGTTCGCGGGCAACAAGCTGACGGCCACGGCGACCATCACGCTCAAGCGCGACGGCGAGGAGCACGTGGAGGCGGCGGTGGGCACCGGCTCGGTGGACGCCTGCTTCATGGCCATAGACCGCCTGGTCGGCATGGAGCTCAAGCTGGACAGCTATTCGATAAAGGCCGTTACCGAGGGCGCGGACGCGCTGGGCGAGGTGACGGTGCGCCTGCGGCACGAGCTGGGCACGTTCATGGGCAAGGGCGTCTCCACGGACGTGGTCGAGGCCTCGATACTGGCCTATGTCAACGCCGTGAACAGGATTATCTCCGAGCTGGGCGCGTGAGCGTGGGCGACGCTTTCGATAATGCCCGCGCGGGCCGCGCTGCCTGTGCGCGACAGGGCGAGGGGGATCCACCTCCCGCGCCGCGGGCGAGCGCAGCGGTGTGATGTATGCCTGGCTCTGCCTGATTGCCACAAGCGGCGGAACGCGCTCGGCGTTTGTGGGCGGAGCTGTAATGGCGGCACTGGGCGGCGGTTTCTCGTATGTCTGAAGGCGCGACGGGATGAATGCGGCGGGTTGTGTACATAAGCGGCAAAACGCAGCGGGCGGGGAAGCGCATGGTTTCCCCGCCCGTTGCTTGTATGTGAGGGCCGATGAATGTTGCCGCGCGAGCAGACGCATTGCCGCAAGGCATCCCCACATGAGCGCTAAACTCCACATGAACATCCAAACGCAGCGGGCGGGGAAGCGTAAAGCTCCCCCGCCCGCAATGCTTATATCCGCCTATTCGACGAACGCCTTGTATATCGCGCGTATCGCGTTTTCAAAGTCGGCGACGTCCACGCCGACGATTATGTTCAGCTCGCTCGAGCCCTGGTCTATCATGCGCACGTTGATGCGGTTTTCGGCCAGCGCCGTGAACAGCCTGGCGGCCGTGCCGAACGCGCCGGCCATGCCGCGGCCCACAGTGGCTATCAGCGCCAGCCCGCGCTTGAGCTCGAGCGCGTCGGGCTGCACGGTGTCCTGTATGCGGCGCATCAGCTCCTCCTGGTGCATGTTGAAGTCGTTGTCGTTTATGATGACGCACATGGTGTCTATGCCCGTGGGGAGGTGCTCAAACGACACGCCGTATTCCTCCAGCGCGCTCAGCACGCGCCGGCCCACGCCCAGCTCGCTGTTCATCATGGCCTTCTCTATCGAGAGTATCGTAAAGCCCGTGTGGCCCGCGATGCCGGTTATCGCGGAGTCGTTCATCTGGTTCTCGCTGGAGATGTCGCATACTATCATGGTGCCGGGGTCGGCGGGGTCGTTGGTGTTGCGTATGTTGGTGGGTATGCCGGCGCGGCGCACGGGGAACACCGCGTCCTCGTGCAGCACGGTCGCGCCCATGTAGCTGAGCTCGCGCAGCTCGCGGTATGTAAGCTGGTTGATGCGGCGGGGGTTGTCGATTATGCGCGGGTCGGCCATCAGGAAGCCGGACACGTCGGTCCAGTTCTCGTAGCGCTCGGCGTCCACGGCGCGGGCCACCACGGCGCCGGTTATGTCCGAGCCGCCGCGCGAGAAGGTCTTTACCTGGCCGTCGGGCATGGCGCCGTAGAAGCCGGGTATCACCGCGTGCTCGTGCTTTTTGAGCTCATCGGAGAGTATCGTGTTGGTTATCTCGGCCTGGAACACGCCCTGCTGCGAGAACACGATAAAGTCCGCCGGGTCGATGAAGTCCCAGCCCAGATAGCTGGCCAGCAGCCGCCCGTTCAGGTATTCGCCGCGGGAGGCGGCGTAGTCGCTGTTGCGCCGGGCCAGTATCTCGCCGCGCACGCCCTCCAGTATGGGCATGAGGTCTATGCTCAGGCCCAGGTCGTCGGCTATGCCGCAGTAGCGCTCTATCACCGGCGCGAAGGCCTCGCTAAGGCGCGCCCCGGCCTCGGCGGGGTCGGAGTTGACCACCGCATTGTGGCATGCGTACAGCATGTCAGTTACCTTTATGTCCCCCTTGCTGCGCTTTCCGGGCGCGGACGGCACCACAAAGCGCCGCTCCGGATCGGCCAGCAGTATGTCCCGCACCTTGCGGAACTGGCCCGCGTCGGCAAGCGAGCTGCCGCCAAACTTTGTCACAATAATGCCCATGATACAAGACCCTCCAATGATCGCGGACGCGCGCCCGCACAGCTTGCTCTGCTGTAAATTATGTGGCCGGGCGCTTATGGGTGCGCAGCCACTCGTCTCTCAATATACCCATTATCACAGTGTCCCGATATTCGCCGCCGGAGAACGAGTCCTGCCTGAGCACGCCCTCGATCGCAAAGCCCGCCCGCTCGTAGCAGGCAAGGGCGCGCGCGTTCTGACTGCTCACGCGCAGATGCACGCGGTTGAGGTTGAGGTGGCAAAACGCCAGCTCCAGCAGCAGCGCTATCGCTTCGCCGCCATAGCCCTTGCCCTGATGCTCGGGCCCCAGCACTATGGCCAGCTCCGCCTTGCGGGAGTAGTCGGTGACGTTCATCAGGTCGCACTGCCCCAGATAGTCGCCCGTCATGATATCGGCTATCACCAGATGCACCCCGGGCTTGCTGCCCGCAAGCAGCGCGTCCAGAAAGCCGGCCGTCTGCTCCCAGGTCTGCGGCACAACGAAGGTATCGGAGAGATACCGCGTCGAATCCGGGTCAGTTATCCACTTGCGCATTTCGCTCAGGTCGTTCTGCTCGAATTCGCGCAGCATTATGCGCTCGCCCAACATGCGGGGCATGAGCTCACCTCCCAACGCCGCGAGGCGCGGCATGCGTATGAATATGCGAGTATATTTTCTATTTTACAACGGAATTTGCCGGAGTCAATAGAGTTTACCAAATGTTTTAGTGGGCTTAACTGCGTCATGGTATGATTATGCAATACAAACAGCGTTATAGGGGTGGAGGATAGCAATGGACTTCAAGAGCATGATAGCCGGGGAGATAGTCTCGGCTCTGGACATAGCGTTTGGCAACGCGCCGCTTGCCGCGCAGGAGATAGCGGGCCTGCTGGAGCTGCCGCCGGACAGCGCGATGGGCGATTACGCCTTTCCCTGCTTCAAGCTGGCCAAGGCGCTGCGCAAG
>JBJEUC010000069.1:0-5449 GCA_051883635.1 Candidatus Fimadaptatus sp. | reverse complement strand
AAATACCCTCCGACAAACTGAGCGCCCCGGAAGAACTGCCTTCCGGAGCGCTCGACTGTATCCCCGCGCGTTCGAGAATGACGCCTCCCTCCCGAGCTTCTATCCATCGCCCTCGCGGCATGTGCCCGTCCTCGCGGCCTTTATGCGGGCGGGTGCTGGCCCCCTTTCATCGGCCTGCCAAAGCACCTCATACAAACAGCGCGCCCCGGAAGGACTTCCTTCCGGGGCGCTGGCTTCATTCATATCACTGTCTGGGCGGGTTGCAGACCGGGCAGGGCTGCTTGTTGTCGTCGATGGCCTCGCCCAGGGTGTGGCGGGTCGCGCCGGCCATGCCCTGGCAGTTGCTTATGGCATGGTACCAGGTGCTGTCAGCCCTGTACCACACTATGTGCACCACGGGCGTGGGCACCGGGGTGGGCGTGGGCACCGGCGAGGGCGACGGCGTCACGGTCGAGCCGGGCTCGGGAGCGTTGCACACCGGGCAGCGCTTCTTGCCCGCGTCTATGGCCTGACCTATCGTGTAGTAGCCGGCATTCTTCATGCCCTGGCAGTTGCTTATCCTGTGATAGCACTCGCCGTTTACGTTGAAGTACACCATTACCGCGTAGGGCGAGGTGGACACCGGCGTGGGCTGCGGGGTAGGCGCGGCGGTCACACGCACGGTGGGCTTGGCGGTCACGCGTACGGTGGGCTTGGCGGTCACGCGCGCAGTGGCCTGCGGCTTGGCCGTGACCACGGTCGTGCGGGATACGCCGTCGTAGCAGTACGGGCAGCGGCGCTTGCCGGCGTTCTGGGCCTCCTCGAGCGTGTGCTGGGTCGCGCCGCTCATGGTGCCGCCGCAGGTGCTGTCGCTGTGGTAGTACGTGCCGCCCGAGGTGTACCATACCTTCGTCGAGGAGGTACCCGTGCTGGCGGTGCTGGTAGCCGAGGGCTTGAGGGTCACTGTCGCGCCCGCGCTGGAGGCCGGCAGCTGAGTGGAGCCGGGCAGCTGGGTGGGCAGGGTTATCGCTCCGCCTATGCCGGTGGGAACCGCAGTGGTCCCGGGCACGAGCGTGGCGTTGGGATCGGGCGTGGGCGCGGTGGTAGCGTTGGGATCCGCGGTCACGGCGGGGTCGGGCGTGGGCGCTTCGCTCGCGTTGGGGTCAGGCGTAGGCGTGGATATGTGTATCGCCTGGGTGGGCGAGGCGGTGAGCCCGTCGCCGCTGCCGGCCGAATTGTCGCGGCCGAACAGCAGACTGAACAGCAGTATCAGTATTATGAGCAGCCAGCACACATCTATCGCCGATATGAGCCAGCGGTTGGTCAGGCTGAAGCGCTCGTCCTTCCATATGCGGTAAAGTGCATACGGCGGGCAGATTACCAGGCATATGCATATGAACCAGAAGCTGTCGTACCAGCGCGCCTGGTCGTCGTAATCGTCGTATTCGTCGTATTCGGGATCGTACTGATCCTCCTGCTCCTCAGTCTCTTCATCGTACTGAAGATCGTCGTCGTATGAATCGTTGTCCACCTGAACGGGCGGGCGGCGCACTGGCTGGCGCGGCGTTTGATTGCGCGCGGCCGTGTTGGCGGCGCGTGTCTCACCCGCTGCCTTGCGCGGTGGCTCGTGATCAAAGTTATCGGTTGTGCGCATATCGGACGCTCCTTTACTTTTTTAGATTATTCAGGCCACGCTTGCCGCCCGTAATAATCAAATTGAGGGATACGGGAGTATGCCAGTCGGTATGGTATCATTATATACCTTCCGGGGCAAAACTTCAACTCTTTATAGGACGTTTCCGGGCGCGGCTTTGTTCACTGTATGTGAAAAAAACTGCAAACAGCCGACCCGGCCCTGCCTGCGCCCCCACTTTCCCCCGCACAGGCACAGCACCTAATGCATTATACCACAAACCCGGCATTTTTGAAATGGTTATTTTAATAATTCCCGAAAGTATTTCAATTCTGTACATATTGTTACGATTCATTTGCCGCGCGCGTGACCCGAGTCCGGGACGGGCGCAAAAAAAGTTTGGAAAAGGGGTTGACAACTCGCGCGGGATGTGTTATTATATAGAGGTCGTCGGGAGACCGGCAGTATCGCGGGGTAGAGCAGTCTGGCAGCTCGTCGGGCTCATAACCCGGAGGTCGGAGGTTCAAATCCTCCCCCCGCAACTATGGCGGCGTAGCTCAGTTGGCTAGAGCATTCGGTTCATACCCGGAGTGTCGTAGGTTCGAATCCCACCGCCGCTACTCAAAAGACCTGAGATGATATCTCAGGTCTTTTGCTTTGTTCCTGCGAGGCTGTTACGACGGGGCATGTGCATGGGGCGCGCCTGTTTGGGGGCCTCTGCCCATTTGCCTGTCCCTGCTTGCGCGCCGGGTCGCGCCTCCTTGCGCGACGTATGCTGCGCGGCGGCGCGCGATGGAGCGTGTTTACTCGCCTATGCCCCACCGCGTACAGGCTCCGGCCCGCGCCGCGAGTAATGCGCATGTGGCCTGCGGCGCATTCTGTTGCCGACATGATTCAGCGATGCGCCAGCCGCGCTGCGTTCCTGCGCTTATGCGCTGAACAGGCGCGCGGGGCGACAGCTCGTCCGGCGTGACGGCCGGAACGACAAATGCCCTGCACCCGTGAATGAGCAGCGTTTCAGCGGATGCTATGCGGATACGCAAGCCCATCAGTCAGTGTGCCACCAATTCCCCAGATTCAGCGGGGCATTCCCATATTGATGGCAAAGCTGCGTACCTTCCGCCATGCCCATCCATCGAAGCGCCATTGCGGGAGTCCGCAGGGCCAGTCACCTCTCCCCGTCGGCCAGTACCATTGGACAACTCGCGGCCCCCAGTCCCCCGCTTCATCACCGCATCCCCATATAAAAAAGGCGGCAGGATCCCCCCGCCGCCTCATACTGTCTGCAAACCATAGCGAAAGCCCGCGACACCCCGCGGGCCCGCCCCGCGCTAAAGCGCGGCGCGCACCGCCTCCTGCACCTGGCACGCGCGGCCCGCGGCATCCAGCGCATAGTAATCCGCCTGCGGATAGCCGCACATCAGCCGCGCTCCCATCTGGGAGCTGCGCCGCCCGGGAGCGCCCAGCACCACGCGGCCCACGTTGTGCTTCCCGAAGGCGTCCGTCAGCGCCTCCATGGGCCGGTCGGTGTACATTACAAGCATCTGCGCATCGGCCTTAACGCTTGTAGAATACAGATACTCCAGCACCTGCGCGGTCTCCTCGTCGTACAGCCGGGGCAGCGCGCTCATGACCACCAGCCCGCAGCCCAGCCGGTCGGCCAGCTCCCGGCCCGCGCGTATCAGCCTGTCGCAGTCCCGCTGGCCCGTCACGCATACGGCCACATTGTTCCTGCCTGCATCGTTAAGCATCGATACACCTCTTTTCTCGTTCAGCCGCGCGGCGTTGGCTTGCTGCCGCGCGACGGCATTTCCCGCATCCCTCATACTTATTTTACCATGTGCATTGGGCGGCAGTATGGCAAAGCGCCGACATCTTTTTCCGGCCGCAGTGGCCCGGATTTTTCCATTTGCGCCTGTTTACCTGATATTAACGCGGTATTGCCGCGCAATTTAGGCATTTTTGCGGCTTTTTAGATAGTTGCGGCAAGTTGCCATTTCAAAAAGTCCCGCGTTGTAGTATAATGAAATCAAGTTATGCAGTGCTTAAGGAGGCAACCCGTATGTCGGATTATCGCAACAACAATCGCGACCGCGATAAGGAAAGCGGCGGTTCGCTTTGGCGTCCCGCGTATCAGGGCAACCGCCGGCGCAGAAGGTACGTGGTAAAGCGTCCCGTGTACAAGCAGCCCGTAGTGTGGATGCTGGCAGCCGTGGCCCTGTGCGTGTTCGTGGTATGCGGCTCCCTGCTCAACTGGGGTGCCCGCGACGCAACCGAGCAGCAGCTCGGCTCTCAGGGCACGATAGGCAGCGCCTCGCCCGCGCCCACCACCGCCCCCACCAACGAGGACGGCTCCGCAGTGCTGGCCACCCCGACCGCCGCGCCCACGGCCACGCCTGTGCCCACCCCCGAGCCCTCGCCCACGCCCAATGAAGGCCCGCTGGTATGGGATACCGCCAACGGCCAGAGCTTCCACTTTGACCAGAACTGCCAGGGCATGAGGAACGCCTCGCAGGAGAGCATGCTCGCCGCCTACAACCGCGGGCTCAAGCCCTGCGACAGGTGCGTGACCTCCGCCGAGGCCCTGGCCGAGCGCCCGGCCATGACGGTCAAGGCCCTGACGGGCCTGCCCAGCTCGCTGGGCAACGTGGTGATACAGGATCCCCAGGTGTTCGACATACTGGACGTAAAGACCCAGCTGGGCAGCCTGAACGGCCAGACCGCGCTCATGCTGAGCGGCACGACCACCGGCAGCGTCAGCCTGCTTTACAGCAACCAGCCCGACACCTATGAGGTGCGCGTGCGCGCCATCATCACCGATTCCAGCAACAAGGTGCTGTGGGACATAGACGGTGAGACGGTATCCTATACCCAGGCCGGTCTGGACATGCCGCGCGAGATATCGCTGGTGCAGTCCATATCCACCACCGACATACTGGGCGCAAAGCTGACCGTGCTGGTCTACGCCCGCGACGGCTTTGAGGGCGTGGACGCTGACATCGCCGTGCTGGGCATGTATCAGGAGGAGATAACCGCCGCCTGACAGCGCGCCGCCATATGCGTACAGCCTGGAGAGCTTCTGCCTCTCCGGGCTTTTTCTGAGGCCGCATCAGCGCTCGCCCTCACCTGTTATTATGCGCGCGGCCTGCCTTAGCGCCTGATGGCCCGCCACCGCCAGCGCCGAGGCGACGAGCCCTTCGGCGGCGCTGTTGGCCGAGGGGCCGTCCAGCATCAGCCCCAGCACGACGCCCAGCACGGCCAGCGCATACGGTATCAGCCGCCCCGGCACGCGCAGGCGGTGCTTCATCAGCCAGCCCGCAAACCACAGCGCCGGCACCGCCGAGAGCATGCGGCTCGTTATGTATATGGCAAACACCCCGACGCCCCCTTTTTCGCACCTCGTCCCGTCATAAATATATGCGCCGGGCGGCCGCATATTGCGCCCCCACGCAACAAATGCGGCGGCTTTTCAGTCTATCTATTGCAAGGTGAATTTTGGAGGGGTGACTTTATTATGGAAAATTCTACCCGCCGCGGCCCGTCCGGCCTGTTCATGGCCCTGCTGGGCATATGCGCGCTGGCGCTGCTGGTGGTCATAATATACGGCGTCGCGGTGAGCAATCCCGACCTGGTAAAGCGGCTGATGGGCGTTGAGGGCGCGGCGGACATGTACGGCGAGGGTCCCTACGGCGAGGGCATGTATTACGATGAGTACGGCGACGGCGCGTTCGCGGGCGACTACGGCGACTACGATGACGGCGCGTTCGCGGGTGATTACGGCGACCACGGCGACGGCGCGTTCGCCGATGACTACGCCGATGACGGGCTCGCGGAGGG
>JBJEUC010000068.1:0-5471 GCA_051883635.1 Candidatus Fimadaptatus sp. | reverse complement strand
GGAAGCGATTTTTGCTCTGGGAAATGGGATTTCCCGCCGCAAAAATCGCCGCGTGTCCGGCGTACACGCCGCCGGACCCGATTGAAGCCCGAGAGGACTGCGGTCCTCTCGGGCTCTCCCGGGGCGCTTGAGCAACATAAAGGGCGGAGGAGCTTGATCCCCCGCCACATTCTTCATTTACAGCGCCAGCGACCCCATCGGATCCCACGGCTCCAGCTCAATGGGCTCCTGCTTGAGCTGCGCGCGCTCCTCGTCGGTCAGGTACTTCTCGTCCACCACTACCTGATAGGTGAACTCGTCGAACCACTTGTCGCTCATGATGTAGTAACCGTCCTTGCCGGCGTCCTTGCCCCAGCTGTTTTCCACGCGCCAGAGCGTGGGCTTGCCCGCGTCGTCCAGGTTCACGCCCATCAGCACCATGGCGTGGGTCATCAGGCTCTCGCCGTAGTCCAGGCGCTCGGCCTTGGTCATCGGGAACTCGGTGTCAAACAGCTGGCCCATCTCCAGCGCTTCGGTATCCATTATGCCGCCCTGGCGCACCAGCCACTGGCCCACGTCCGAGCCGAACCATACGGGACGGCCGTCCCTGAGCTGGGCGATGGCCGCGCGCTTGAGCGCGTCCGAGGTCAGGTTGAGGTACTTTACCGGGCGGCCCTCATGCACGCTGCCCAGGAACTTTACGGTAAAGGTGCGGCCGAAGGGCTTGTCGGCGGTGGGCGCGTTTATCAGGCTCACGCAGCTGGAAAGGTCCCAGCCCACGTACTTCCTGAAGAACTCCTGCGGCGTGAGGCCGGCGTCGCGGATGAACTTGTCGTCCTTGTCGCATACCTCGAGCGTCACGGTCCGGGGCGGCTCGCCCAGGCAGATGCACAGCATGCGGTAGATGGTGGAGAGCATGTCCTCCTTCATTGCGGCCAGCTCATCGGCGCTCTTGCCCTCGGCGTGCAGCGCGCGCAGACGACAGGCGTACTCGCGCAGCTTGAGCGTGAGGAACTTGTCCATCTCGCCGGTGGCGCTGGAGCACGCGGTCTCGGGCATGGCGTCCTTGGGCACCACGCCGTACTTTTCCACCAGACCGCAGAACATGTCCCACTGCCCGCCGTCGCCCAGGGGCGCCGACAGCAGCCAGGCGACAAGGCGGCCGTTGGTCGGCTCGTCGAGCGTGGCCAGTATGTTTTCCAGGAAGTAGTTGGCCTTCTCCAGCTTGTCCCAGAACAGCGGATAGTTCTGCGACAGCTCGAAGGTGTCCAGGTTCAGCTTCCTGATTATCTCAAAGCGCATGGTGTTCAGCGCGGCGAACATCCAGCAACGGCCCGAGGACTTCTGGTTGGTTATCTCACCCTGCTTGAGGTTGATGGAGAAGTGGTGCGCGTCGCGGCTCAGCACGGCGGGCGACATGGCGGACTTGGTCACGCCGTTCTGCGTCACGGCGTTCATCGCGATCCTATGAGCCTTGTCGGCGTTGAAGTCGGCCGAAAAGCGGCTCAGCATTTCGTTGGTTATCATGGGTGCTCACACTCCTTTTGTGTCCCTTTGTGCCCTCCCATTGTACTCCTTTTGCGGCAAAAGTCAATACAGCCGCGCCGGTATCCCGGGGGGCAGGCGGCGCTCATTCGGCCGAGGGCGCGTCCTCGGGCGCATCCTCGCGCGCGGGCATGTCGGCCACTATCAGCTCGGTGCCGGCCTCGGCGCAGGCGCGCGCGTATTCCTCGCCGGGCATGCGCTCGGTCACTATCGAGTCGAAGTCGGATATCTGCGCGTAGGTTAGCAGCGCCGTGCGCCCGAACTTGTCGCTGTCCAGCAGCAGCACGCTGCGCGCCGAGCGCTGCATGGCGGTCATCTTTATCTCGTACTCCAGCGGGGAGGAATTGGATACGCCGTGCTCCAGCGAGAACGCCGACGCGCCCATGAAGGCTATGGTGATGTTGTAGCTCTTGAGAAAGCGTATCGCGTCCAGCCCGGTGAAGGAGCTGGTCTTGCGGTACAGCTGGCCGGGCAGCGATATCACGTTCAGGTTCTGATAGGGCAGCGCCGCCAGCATGGCCTGCAGCGAGTGGGTGACTATGGTCACATTGTGCAGCCCGCTCAGGTTGTCCAGTATGTGCAGCGTGGTGGTGCCGCTGTCCAGGAACACTATGTCGTTGTCGTGTACCATCTGGGCGGCGCGCGCGGCTATGGCGCACTTGGCCTCGCGATTGCTTATGCGGCGCACGTCGAAGGGCGTGAGCGTCTCGCCCTTGCGCGCGGTCACTCCGCCGTATATCTTTTCTATCGTGCCCTTGCGCTGCAGCTGGGCTATGTCCCGGCGCACGGTTATCATGGACACCTTGAACTGCTCGCACAGCTGATCCATCGATACGGAATCGTTTTGCAGTATGAACTTCTCCATCTCTTCCAGCCGCGTGTTTCTCATATAAAACCTCCATATCAGCCGCGCCGGCGCGCGCCGCGGCGGGTCCGCAATGGTTCATGCTCCTCATGATTAATTATATGAGCAAATTGCAAAAAAGTAAAGTGCAAAAAGCCCGCGTACTGGTACAAATGCGCGGTTTTACGCTTGTTTGTGCCAAACCGCCCGGCAATGTAATCAAACCGACGCGCAAAAGCTGACCCGGAGTGATACACTGCCCGGGCGTGCTCCGCGCGGAACGCCCTGCGCCGAAAAGGCAGCCGCCCCAGCCATCGCCGGGACGGCGCGCCGGGCCGCTTCCCTTCCGCGCGGATGACCGGGCCTTGCGGGACTGACAGCCAGGCGGGAGCGGCGTGCAGGCCGCCCGGGCAGCGGGGCAGCAAACGCCCGCGCCAGTTGTCCCCGGTTGTTCGCCGCGCCAGGAGAGCCGCAGCCCGCTCGCGCTCCGACCAAACCAGACGAGTGCGAGCCCCACCCGGCACAGTCTCTCCGCCCCCGCCACCCCGCCCGGTCACTTTCGGCAATCAAAAGCGCCGCTCCGGTCATCGCCGGGGCGGCGCACGTCGTATTCAGTTTACTCTTCGGCCTGACGCAGCTCGCGCTTGCCGCGGAAGTCCTCGCGCACCACCGTGCCGTCCTCCAGGGCCGCGCGCTTGAGGCGCACATAGCACTGGGCGTGCACGCCCACGCGATAGGGCATCAGCAGGTAGAGCACTATCAGCGACACTATCAGCACCAGCGCCAGCGTGATTATCAGCCCCAGCTGGCCCATGTTCAGCATGTTGAGGCCTATGCCCACCGCGCCCACCAGCGCCATGGCGATGGCCGCCAGCAGGTACCAGCCGATGAAGCTCAGCTCCATTACGAACAGCGCGAAGTGGTTTCGGCGTGTGATGCGGCGGCTGGCGCGCAGCGCCTTGCGCACGCCTATCTGGGGCCGCTCGGCCAGGGCCATGCCGCTGAGCGAGTAGCTTATCGTCTTGAACGCCATGAGCCATATGTCCAGCACCGTCCATACGCCCAGCACCACCAGGTATATCCAGCCGTAGCTGCCCAGGTATTCGGCGGTGAATATGCCGCCTATGGCCTCGACCGTCACGTTCACGCCCAGCACCGCAAAGTCCTGCGTGCTCAGCCCCGTGTAGAGCGCCGCGCCCGCCAGCGCGCCGCACAGCAGCACGGTCATTATCAGCTGCCAGCCCACCAGGCACAGCCACTGCCAGAAGGGCAGCAGTATCGCCCGGAAGAAGCACGAGCCGCTGTAACCCTTGAATACGGTGCCCGCGCCCGGCTCCTTGAGCCGGATGACGCGCAGCATGAACTTCTGCACGCCTATCGCCAGCGGCAGCATTATGATTATCTCCAGCACCCACGCCAGCAGCTGTATCATTCCCATGTTGCGCAGCGAACCGGCAAAGGTATTAAGGGCGCCCTGCACATCGGGCAGCGGCTCGCCCGCGACCCGCGCCGCCGCATACTGGTCGGCCCAGGCGTTTATGGCGTTAAGCTCCGCGCCCGTCACCGGATACAGCTGCCCCACGGCCCATACCGCGCCAAAGTAGACCAGCACCAGTATGAACACTATCAGTGTCGCCAGGAATACGGCCCCCCGGCTCTCCCCGCCCAAGATACCCTTGACGTCCTTTTTGATGCTTCTTCTGTCCAGCATTGCCTTTCGTCCTTCCTCTTCTGCCGTGTTGGGCTTAAGTATTCGGGTCGTCGTCGGAGTCGGAGCGCGCGCCGTCTGCGTCGGCCCAGGCGGATTCGTGCGCGCGCCGGGCCTGGGCGGCCTGCTCCTCGAGCTGCGCCTTTATGCGCAGGAAGTATTCTGCCATCGCGGACTCCACCACCGGATAGCATACCGCCCACAGCGCTATGGTGCAGATGGACATCGCTATGCCGAAGGCGGCGCTGTCCTTCAAAAACAGCATGGACGCGATGTTGGGCAGCATGGGAGGCAGTGTATAGGCCAGCAGCTTAAGCTCCAGCTTAAGGCGCTCCCACATGCGCCCGCGCATGGTCATCGTGCTGAGCCTGAGCGACATTATCGCGCCCACGCGCGGCTGCTCGGCCAGAAAGTAGAACTGCAGCGAATAGGCCAGCATGCGGTTCACCGCTATGAATACCATCAGCGCCGCGCCTATCAGCACAAGCCCCAGCCCGCCCGAGCCGCCGTACAGCGTCGCCACAAGGCCCTGCGACATCATGCCCAGCGGTATCATGAGCCATACGTACATCATCAGGCCCTTCCACAGCGCCGCGCGCACCGCCACGAAGTAGGAGCCGCGCCCCAGCCCGTCGAACAGCTCGCTGGGCGAACCGGCCTTTTCGCGCATGGTGCGCAGCATGTAATGCGTCTTGCTCAGCTCAAACGCCGGGCTTATCAGCAGCGACATCAGCAGCTGGAACAGCATCAGGCGCAGGTTGAGCATGCTCAGCGCGCCGGTATCCAGCTGGCCCAAGTCGATAAATCCGGTCGACAGGTAGTTCATCAGCAGGACCGGTACGTTTATCAGCAGCATCATCAGCGCGAGCATGAGCGCCACGCGCCGGTAATTGCCGTTTTCGCGCATGCGCGCCCTGGCGGCCGCCTTTACATCGGATAGGTCTATGCGCGGAGGCCGCGCCACATTTGGCATCACCTGGTTGATTCCACCTCGCTTTGCGGAAAAAGGCCCGCTTTACCGACATTCAATGAATTGATTATACCATCTTTGCGGCGATTAGAAAAGGCATTTCATCGTAAAAGGTGGTTTTTTTGATAAAAATTCTTAACACTTGCCGCCTGTATTCCGCAATTATGGGAATCTATACTGTATATGGAAAAATACGTTTCAGGAGGCGGCATATGCGGGACTACCATTTGCATACGACCTATTCGCCGGACGGCCATGCGCAGATGCGCGCGCAGATAAGGGCGGCGGTGGATGCCGGGCTGGAAGAGATATGCATAACGGATCATCTGGACCTTAAGCATCACGAGGCGATATTCGACGTGCCGGTGCCCTACGACAGGTGGTTCGCCGAGCTGGAGACGCTGCGCGCCGAATACCCGGCCCTG
>JBJEUC010000067.1:0-5515 GCA_051883635.1 Candidatus Fimadaptatus sp. | reverse complement strand
CCTTGGCCGCCGGAGGCTGCCACATGGCTGCTGCCGCAGCCATAAGCGGCGCAAGAACACGCCCCAACATAGCAAGCTATCGCAAGAACGCAAATCCCCGCAACACCCCTTGCTCATTCGACAGCGCGCCGCGCCAGCACGCGCCGCGCGCTCACTCCTCCTTCATCTCCCTAAGCCTGCGCGCGATCTCAAAATACTCACCCTCCAGCGCCTCGCGCTCGTCGGCCGGAACGCCCTTGCCGTTCAGGCGCGCGTCTATCGCCGCCATGCGCATGCGCAGGGTGTCCATGCCCAGCTCCCGCTCGCGGCGGGCGCGCTCGGCGTCCTCGTCGCGCACCGCGCGGCGGGCGGCGTACTCGTCGGGCGTGCCCTCGAACGTGGTCAGCGCGCCGCCCTCCATGACCAGCAGCCGCTGCGCCACGGCGCTCAGGAAGCGGCGGTCATGGCTCACCATCAGCAGCGTGCCCGCGTATTCGCGCAGCAGCTTCTCCAGCGCCTCCAGCGAGTATATGTCCAGATGGTTGGTGGGCTCGTCCAGTATCAGCAGATTGCAATCCCCCAGCAGCAGCCGCGCCAGCTCGACCTTGACCCGCTCGCCGCCCGATAGCACGCGCACCGGCTTGAACACGTCCGCCGCGTCCAGATCCAGATTGCTCAGCACGGTGCGGGCCACGCTCTGGGGCAGGCTGCTCATGCTCATGGCGTTGTCCAGTGCCGTTTTGTCCATGTCCAGCGTGGTGTCGCTGCGCTGGCTGAAGTAGCCTATCCTCACGCCCGGGCTGAGCCGCACGCCGGGCGCGCCCTCCACTATGCGTGTGAGCAGCGTCGTCTTGCCGCAGCCGTTCGCGCCCATGAGCGCCGTGCGGCTGCCCGTGGGCAGCGCAAAGCCCGCATCCCTTATCAGCACGCGCCCCGGCACCGCCACCTTCAGGTGCTTTACCTCCAGCGCGCGGCGGCTGACCACCCCGCCCGCCGCGCCCAGCTTCATGCTCACGGCGGGCAGGTCGCGCGGGCGCTCCTTCCGCTCCAGCTTCTCCAGCCGCGAGCGCATGGCGTTTGCCGAATCGTGCAGCTTCTCCTCGGTCTCGGTCGCGCTGCGCTTGTGCAGGCGCGCCTCGCTGTTGCCCATGCGGCTGGGCAGCTTCGAGCGCACGGCGCGGCGCTCGCGCGCGTCTATGGCCGCCGTAAGCCGCGCACGCTCCTGCCGGTAGGCGTCATACTCGAACTGCTGGCGCTCGCGCCGCCGCCGCTTTTCGGCCGCATAGTCGGAGTAGTTGCCGGGGTACAGCGTGAGATGCCCGTCCTCCAGCTCGGCTATCGAGGTACACAGCGCGTCCAGCAGCGCGCGGTCGTGGCTTATCAGCAGCAGCGCGCCCTCGAATGCCTTGAGCGAGCGCATCAGCTCGGCTATGCCCTGCGCGTCCAGGTCCGTGGTCGGCTCGTCCAGCATCATCAGCCGCGGCGCGCGGCTCAGCGCCGCCGCTATGCGCCGCCGCGTGCACTCGCCGCCCGAGAGCCCCTCGTGCAGCTCCTGCGCAGCAAAGCGCGATGCGACCTCGCCCGCGCCGTATTCGCCGGCGTCTTCGCCCTGGCCGAACTGCTCCACCAGCGCCAGCGGGCAGCGCGCCTCCACCCGGCCCTCGTCGGGCTCGCGCCGCCCCGCCAGTATGCCCATGAGCGTGGACTTGCCCGCGCCGTTTTCGCCCACCAGCCCTATGCGGTCGCCGTCATATATGCTCATGTCCACCGAGTCCAGCACGCGCCGCTCGGCAAAGTCCTTTACTATTCCGTTCGCCTGCAAAAGCAGCATAAAAAATACGCCCCTTTTCCTCCGCCGGAAAAGCGCGTACACATACTCCTGCCTTGAACGGGGTGCATCTGCAGAGCTGGCACAGGCGCATTTCCGGCAGGATAATAAGACATGCTCCAAGGCATGCCGCCTGCGGCACCGGCCGCTCAGCCGCCGCGTCTGCGCGCGGCGTCAATCCCTGCCCAATTACCTGTACAACACTCTGCTGCAATACCGTCCTTTCCAAGTATGATATTATCATATCAGCATCGGCAGGCTTTGTCAAGCGTTCAGGTTGACAAACCCCGCCGCCCGCCAAAAATGTTTGGGCAGTATGGCTTGCGGATGGAACGGGCTCCCCCGGCAGGCTCGCGCACATGTCTGTTCCCGCCGAAATGCTGCGCATGTCCGGGCGCGGATGCTGCCCGGCAGCGCCTTTGCTCCGGGCAATATGCGTCCACACCGGACACGCTCAAAGTCAGGATGAACCGCATCCCTTGCACGTTCTCCCGAGCCTTATTGCCCGTCTGCACGCCCTGCCTGTGCATTCCGGTCGACGATTCCATCGCCCGGGCACATTTTCGCTCAAATAATGCAACAATCGGCGCGCTGCGCTCGTTTATTGGGTAGATACCCAAAGCAAGGCCCGAGGCGGCCTACAAGGAGCTTTCCATGCTGTTCATGTTTATGCACACTCAGGCTCCCGCGCAGGAGCTGGACATAGAAGCGCTGATAGAAGCGCACTCGGGCGCGGTAAAGCGCTGCGCCTTTCTGTGCCTGCGCGACGAGCGCCTGGCGGAGGACATGTGCCAGGAGGCGTTCCTGCGCCTGTGGCAGAACCCGCCGGGCGAGCGCGAGCCCGGGCGCCTGCGCGCGTGGCTGCTGCGCGTGACGATAAACCTCTGCCGCGACTACCTGCGCACGCCCTGGCGGCGCAGAGTGAGCCCCGCGCAGTGCGACGACCTGCTCGCGGCGCCCGACGGCGAGCCCCTGCCCGAGGACGAGGCGCTTCAGCTGGAGCGGGACGAGGCGCTATACCGCGCCGTGATGGCGCTGCCGCTCAAGTACCGCGAGCCCATCATACTTCACTACTACTTCGACTATACCCAGCAGGAGACCGCGCGCATGCTGTCCATAGGCGACAGCGCGCTGCGCTCGCGGCTGAAGCGGGCGCGCGACCGGCTGCGCCGCGCGCTGGGCGAGGAGGTCATCGCATGAGATATTCGCTGAACGACTTTCGGCGCGCCGCCGACAGGCACATGGGCAACATGGAGCTGAGCCGCGCCGCGCGCGAACGGCTCACGCAGCCGCGCCGCGCGCGCAGTCTGACGCTGAGCGCGGTCGGCTGGGCAGCGGCGGCGGCCTGCCTTGTACTGCTGCTGATGAGCCTGCCCCTGGGCGCGCGCCGCGCTCCCGGCGAGGGCGGGCAGCCCGACCGCGCCCCCCTGTCCGCCAGCACCGGGGACGCGCTCCCGTCCGCCGCGCCGCCTGAGCCGCTGCCCACCGCCGGCGCGCCGCGCCGCACGGGCGTGGCGGCGGCCAGCCAGGCGCTGCTTGCGCGCAGCGACGCGCGCACCGTGCTGTACGACCACAGCGGGTTGCCCTACGTAATCGACGACGGAGGCGCGCCCGGCCCGGATTCATGCTACACCGGGGACGAGGTGCTGGCCACCGACGAGGGCCGCGCCTATTACGACGCGCGCCCCGGCGAGACGTTCCTCGCGGCGCTGTGGCCGCGCCCCGAGCGCGTGACCTTCCTGCCAGCGCTGGAGGACGCGGACTGGCAGCAATACTACATTGAACTGGGCGTGGGCACAGTCACGCAGCGCAGCGCGGACTACGGCCCGTCCGGCACGCCCTATGCGCTGGCCGGGCCGGACGGGCTCATTACCGGCTTCATATTCTGCGAGATAAAGGAGTTCACCGTGGACGGCTGCGCGGCGGCTTCGCTGCCCGCCGGCTCGGCCGATTGGGCCATAGCGCGCTGGGGCTTCATAGGCGCAGGCGGCGCATGGGCGTCCGAGCCCCTTACGGGTCGGCTGGATACCATATACATGGAGGACGATTCGGGCGAATCCCGGCCCACCTATTACGCCCTGGGGCTCTGCGCGCCGCAGGACGCGGAGTCCGCGCCGGTCTGCGACGAATGGCGCATATGCGACCTGAGCGGGCGCGTGCTGTTCACGGCGGCGGAGATAGACGACATGCTCGGCGCCTTCACCGGCGAGCTGACCGCCTTCCGCGCGGAGGCGGACGGCAAGTGGGGCTACGTAGACCGCGACCTGAACGCGATACTGCCGCCAACGTATGAATATGCGTGGCCCTTCTGCGAGGGGCTGGCGGCGGTGGGCGTCAGGACGGACGACGGCGTGCGCTTCGGCTTCATAGACATGAGCGGCAATGTGGTCATTGAGCCGCAGTACCTGATGGTGGACTGGCCGGGCTTCAGCGGCGGATACGTGCGCGTGCGCGACGAGGGCCTGGACGTATGGCACACCATAGACGTCCACGGCAACGACGTGAGCGATCCCCTGTCGCTCATCTGGCAGCGCGTGGAGCGCTTTGTGGAGCAGATGCCGCTCAATACTGCCCTTATGGGCTGGGCGCTGTTTTGCCTTGCGCTCACGCTGGCGGGCGCGGGGCGCGTGCGCAGCTATCGGGAGGGGCCGGACGCGCCCCGCCGGCGCGCGCTGCTGGGATATGCCGCGCTTGGGGCGCTGGCGCTGGGCGGCGCGGCCATCGAGGAGCCGCTTCACTCCGCCCTGCCCGGCTGGCTGCTCGCGCAGCGCGGCGCAGACGGCCCGCTCGTCGTCGCCGCATCAGCGCTCATAGCGCTTTCGGGTGCGTGCGGCTTCATATACGGCTGGTCGCTCGGGCAGCGCAGGCGCGCCGCGCGGCTGCTCATGCCGATTATCGTTCCCCTGGCGCTTGCGGCCGCGCGCCTGCTGATGGGTGCAAGCACCGTACTGGACTGGGACATGGCCGCGCTGTTCGCGCTGGGCGGCCTTATGGGCGCGCTGCGACCGGCCTATGCCGAGGACACAGAGCCGCTCCCGCCGCGCACGCGCCTCATATGCGCGCTGCTTTGCGCGGCGCTGAGCCTGGGCGCGCCGGGTCTCGCCGCGCGCGACTGGGATGGTCTGGCCGCCGTGAGCGGCGTGAGCGCCACCCTCACCCCGCTCAGCGCAGAGGAGAACCTGCGCCGCTACTCCTCGCTGCGCGATGACCCGCCGCTTTCCGAAGAGGACATGGCCTTCAGCTACGGCGAGGACTGGCGCGGCGAGCTGGACGCGCTGCTGGCCGCGCCCGGCGACTGCGCCGTGCTCACGCTCGAGGTGCGGCTATACAACCCGTCGCTGCGCCCCGTGCGCGCGCAGCTCGTATGCCCGTGGCTGGGCGCGCCGGGCGAGGCCGACGCGGATGACGCGCTGCTTGCGCGCCTGCGCTTCGGCTCCCGGTGCGAATACGCCTACGCCGCGGTCGAGCCGCTCGCCGGGGACGTTGTGACATTCCGCTACATCGTGGACGCCGACGTGATGGAGGACGAGGCCTGGCTGGCCGAGGCAACGGCACGATTGGCAGAGGCTGTTGTGGGGTGAGGGGGCGCGGCGGGCGGCGGCACGCTTCCTCCCGGCAATCGTGGCAGCGTCCTTGCGCCGCTGTTGCTTGAGGGCGCAGCCTTGTGGCAGCCTCCGGCGGCCAAGGAGGGATAGGGGGATTGCGAGT
>JBJEUC010000066.1:0-5532 GCA_051883635.1 Candidatus Fimadaptatus sp. | reverse complement strand
GCCTGAGATTCAGGCGTTTCCGGCGCGCGCTGAGGTACGCCGGTGAGCTTGCCCCTTCGGTCGTCAGCCCGTCGAAAGCGGTTGGCAAGCCGGGTCGGCGCATGGTTGCGCATACTGGCACATGCCCATGCAAAGCCCGTCAGGCACGACGTTCGCCTGGGCTTCCGGCATTTCCGTTGTGCGCTGAGGTACGCCGGTGGGCTTGCCCCTTAGGACGTCAGCCCGCCAGAGGCGTCTTGACCATCGCGGCCCTCACACCTCCATGCCCAGAACGCGCTGCGCCTGGCGGATGCCGTCCACGGCGGCCGACATTATGCCGCCCGCCCAGCCCGCGCCCTCGCCGGTGGGGTACAGCCCCGCGATGCTGGCGCAGCCGTCCGCGCCGCGCTCTATGCGCACCGGCGAGGACGAGCGCGTCTCCACGCCCGTGAGCACGGCGTCCGGATGGTCGAACCCGCGCAGCATGCGCCCCAGCTGCGGCAGCGCCTCCCGCATGGACTCCACCGCAAAGCCGGGGAGACACTCCGCAAGGTCGGCGGGCTCAACGCCCGGGCGATAGCTGGGCGTCACCTCGCCGAAGCCCCGGCTGGCGCGGCCCGCGAGGAAGTCCTCCACGCGCTGCGCGGGCGCGCGGTAGCCGCCTTCGCCCAGCTCGAAGGCCCTGCGCTCGTAGCGGCGCTGGAACTCCACCCCGGCCAGCACGTCGTCCGAGCCGAAGTCCTCGGGCGTGACCGAGACCAGCAGGGCGCTGTTGGCGTTCTCGCCGTCGCGCGCGTGCAGGCTCATGCCGTTGGTGGCTGTCATGCCCTCCTCGGACGCGGAGCAGACCACCTTGCCGCCCGGGCACATGCAGAAGGTATATACGCCCCGGCCGCTCCTGAGCTGGCGGCTGAGCTTGTATTCCGCCGCGCCCAGCAGCCTGCGCGTGGCCGCATCGGCAGCGGCGCGGCCGTACTGCGCCCGGTCTATCAGCGACTGGCGATGCTCTATGCGCGCGCCTATCGAGAAGGGCTTGGGGCGCATGGCCACGCCGCGCTCCCTGAGCATGCGATAGGTATCGCGCGCGCTGTGGCCGCAGGCCAGCACGAGCGCCCGGCAGGGCAGCTCCTCCACACCCTGCGGGCCGCGCGTGCGCACGGCCCTGAGCGCACCGCCCTCCGTCACAAGGTCGGTGAGGCAGGTCTCAAAGCGCACCTCGCCGCCCAGCTCCACTATGCGCTCGCGTATGCGCCGGACCACGCCGCGCAGCAGGTCGGTGCCTATGTGCGGCTTGGCCATGTAGCGTACCTCCTCGGGCGCGCCGAACTCCACCAGCCGCTCCAGCACCCACGCGCAGCGCTCGTCCTTTATGCCCGTGGTCAGCTTGCCGTCCGAGAACGTGCCCGCGCCGCCCTCGCCGAAGAGTATGTTGCTCTCGGGCGAAAACGGCCCGCCCGCGCAGAAGCTCTCCACGTCGCGCGCGCGCTCCTCCACCCGGCGGCCGCGCTCCAGCACTATAGGCCGCGCGCCGGCCAGCGCCAGCGTCAGCCCCGCGAACAGCCCTGCCGGGCCGAAGCCCGCTATCACCGGCCGCTCGGGCAGCTGCGCGCGCGGTATGCTTATCGAGGGCGTCTCCGGCACCAGCGTCGCCTTTTGGCAGCGCGCGGCCAGCGCGCGCTCGTCGCCGCGCACGCTTACGTCCAGGCTCACCGACAGGTGTATGTCGCCCTTGTCGCGCGCGTCTATCGAGCGGCGGCTGAGCCGCACGCTCAGCACGTCGCGCTCCCTGATGCCCAGCGCGCGCGCCGCCAGCCCGCGCATGAGCGCCGCGTCCAGCCCCAGCGGCGCCCTGATTCCGGCAACTCTTATCATCGGCCCTTCTCCTTCCCCGCTCTGCGCATGTCCGCAAGTATCCCCTCGGCCACGGTCATCAGCTCCCCGCAGGCGTACAGGCCCGGAGCGAAACGGTACATGAGCGCCGCGCACTGTCCAAGCAGCGCTCCCGGGCCGGATGCTCTCATCATCGGCCCTTCTCCTTCCCCGCTCCGCGCGTATCCGCAAGTATCCCCTCGGCCACGGTCAGCGCGCTGGCCCAGGCCCACATGAGGTTGTATCCTCCGCACTCGCCGTCCACGTCCATCAGCTCTCCGCATGCGTACAGGCCCGGAGCGAAACGGGACATGAGCGACACGCACTGCTTAAGCGGCGCTACCGGGCCGGATGCTCTCATCATCGGCCCTTCTCCTTCCCCGCTCCGCGCATGTCCGCAAGTATCCCCTCGGCCACGGTCAGCGCGCTGGCCCAGGCCCACATGAGATTGTATCCGCCGCACTCGCCGTCCACATCCATCAGCTCCCCACAGGCGTACAGGTCCGGAGCGCGCCGGGACATGAGCGCCTCGTCAAAGTCGCACAGCGCCGCGCCGCCGCGCATCACCTGGGCGCTTTTGAAGTCCTGCGCGCCCAGCACGTCCACGCTCAGGTGCTTGAGCGCCTGAGCAAGCGCGTCCAGCTCGCTCCCCGTCAGCTCGCCGCAGGCGCGCCGCGCGTCCACACCGGCCCGCCGCAATACGCACTGCGCCAGCAGCCGGTTGAGCATGCCCGCAAAGAAGCTCTCGCAGGGGCGCGCGCCCAGCTCCGACGCACGCCGCGCAAGCAGCGCCCGCGCCTGCGCGCCGCTCATGTCGGGCAGCAGGTCCAGCGCCAGCATGCAGCGCGCGCCGCTCCTGAGCGCGCGGGACAGCTGCATCGCCGCGATGCCGCTCACGCCGTAGTCGGCGAACAGCGCCTCGCCCTCCTCGCGCCTGAGCGCGCGGCGGGAGCGGGCGTCCTCCAGTGTGAGCGCGCAGCGCACGCGCACGCCCTTGAGCCCCCTGAGCGCGCTCATGTCGCACCTGAGCGCCGTAAGCGCCGGCTGCGGCTCGTGTACGCGATGCCCCAGCGCGCCCAGCAGGCGCAGCGGGTCCAGCGACCGCGCCTGCCTGTCGGCGGGCGGAGTGGGCTGCGCGCGCCCGCCGCAGGCCAGCACCACCCGGCGCGCGTTCACCTCGCGCCCATCCGCCAGGCGCACCCGCCAGCCCCCGCGCGCGGGCGCTGCCTCCACCGCCGCCGCCGCGCATTCGGTCGTCGCGCCGCGCTCGCCAACGCTCAGCCGGAGCGCGTCCAGCACCGAGGCCGCCTGCCCGCTCAGGGGGTACACCCGGCCGTCGTCCTCCTCGCAGGTCACAACGCCCATGCGCCCGAACTCCTCCAGCAGCCGCTCCGGCGGCCAGCGCCTGAGCACGGCCAGGGCGCGCTCCGGGTCATGGCTGAAGTAGCGCTCCTCGCCCAGGCGCATGTTGAGCAGGTTGCAGCGGCCGTTGCCGGTGGCCAGGAGCTTGCGGCCCACGCGGTCGCTCTGCTCCAGCAGCAGCGTGCGCGCTCCGCCCGCGGCCAGGCGCGCCGCCGCCATCAGCCCCGCCGCGCCGCCGCCGATTATGCATACGTCCCATCCGGCCACAGCCCTGCCTCCTCCCGCTCCGCTCATTTGCCGGGCGTCAGGCGCTCCACGCGCTCTATGCCCAGGCCCTCAAGATACCGCACGGCCGTGTCGTAGGCCGCAGCGTCGCTCAGCTGTTCGGGCTGATGCGCGTCCACGCCGATAATGCACTTCACGCCCTCCTCGGCGGCTATCTCCCAGAAGCCGCCATAGGGATAGCCCAGCCCTCGGCAGCGGCCCATAGCCGTATAGCGCACGCCCAGCAGGTTGTACTCCAGCGGCAGCTCAAGCGCCTTCGCGCAGCGGCACAGCTCCCGGCTGACCGCGACGCAGTCCGCGTCGAACTCGGGATAGGAGCGGAAGCACAGGTCGGGATGCGCGAGGTAGGCGAACATGCCGGTCTGCATGCCGCGCGTGGTGCGGTCGGCGTAGTCGTGCAGCCGCTGCGCCGTGTGCGCCGAGCCGAAGTATATGTCGCGCCGCTCATCGGTATCGAAGTGGTTGCCCAGTATCAGGTAGTCCAGCCCGCTCGCCTGCGCCGTGTCGCGCAGCCAATCCAGCATGTCAGGATAGTATTCGCACTCCAGGCCGCAGAACACGCGCAGCCTGTCCCGGTGCTTCTCGCCCAGCGCGCGCACGGTCGCCACGTATTCGGGCAGCTCTTCTGGCAGCATGCGTATGCCCGACACGAAGCCGTCGCCAAACGCCCACGGGCAGTGGTCCGCAAAGCCCATTTCCTCAAATCCGCCCTCTATGGCGGCCAGCACGTACTGCTCCTCGGTGCCGGAGGCGTGGTGGCAGCGGGCGGTATGCGAATGATAGTTCGTTCTCATGGCAGCAATGTACTTCCTGCTTTCAGATTTTCAAGCACATTATAACTCCCCTTGCGCGCCCGCGAAAGCGCCGGGATGTTAATAGCCGCCGGGTCTCCGGGCGCATGGGCTCCCGAATTAATCCGCGCGTGCGGGAAACGCGCCCGCGCATGTGCTATAATGGCAGGGATACACCCAACAAAAAGGAGGCGTTTACGATGTCACTCAAAACGCGTTCCAGCCTGATGCTGCTGCTGGCGGCCTTCATATGGGGCACCGCCTTTGTGGCGCAGAGCATAGGCATGGACTACATTGGGCCGCATACCTTTGGCGGCATCCGCTTCATGATAGGCTCGCTGGTGCTGCTGCCGCTTATAGCCTTCCGCACGCGCAAGGGCCAGGACGCCACGGCTGCGATCGCCGCGCGCACCTCGCCCCGCAAGGCACGCCGCGCCTTCATAACGGCCGCGCTGTGCTGCGGAGCGGCGCTGTTCTGCGGCGCGACGCTGCAGCAGATGGGCCTTACCGGCACCGACGCGGGCAAGGCCGGCTTCATAACGGCGCTGTACATAGTGCTGGTGCCGGTGCTGGGGCTGGCGTTCGGGCGCAAGGTCACGCCGATAATCGCGCTGAGCGTGGTGCTGGCGCTGGTGGGGCTCTTCCTGCTGTGCGTGAGCGGCAGCCTCACGCTGGCCACCACCGACCTGTACCTGCTGGCGTGCGCGCTGTGCTTTTCGGTACACATACTGGTCATCGACCACTTCTCGGACACCGTTGACCCCGTGCGGCTGTCCAGCGCGCAGTTCTTCGTATCCGGCGCGCTCAGCCTCGTATGCATGGTCATATTCGAGCGCCCCAGCCTTGCGGACATAATCGCCTGCGCGGGGCCGATACTGTACGCGGGCGTGCTGTCCTCGGGCGTGGCCTACACGCTGCAGGTGGTGGGCCAGCGCCACACCCCGCCCGCCACGGCCTCGCTGCTGATGAGCTTCGAGTCGGTGTTCTCGGTGCTGGCGGGCGCGGTGGTGCTCAAGGAGACGCTCACCCTGCGCGAGGGCACGGGCTGCGTGATAATGTTCGCCGCGGTGCTGCTCTCGCAGCTGGGCGACATCGCGCTGGAGCGCATCAGGCGCCGCCGCGCGCAGGGCGGGGCGCGGCCCATGTGACGCGGAGGGGCGGCGAAGCGCGCAGCAGAATCGCTGCGCGCTACTTGTTAAAATGGGCGCGGGATGCTCAGATTGCCCAAATGAGTTTGACAGGCGGA
>JBJEUC010000065.1:0-5533 GCA_051883635.1 Candidatus Fimadaptatus sp. | reverse complement strand
GAAATCGCAATCCCCCTAATCCTCCTTGGCCGCCGGAGGCTGCCACACGGCTGCTAACGCAGCCAAAAGCGGCGCAAGAACGCGCCACGAAAGCCGCAATGCAACGAAAGAACGCAACGCATCGCCAAACCCCTATGCCCCTGCGGCAGAGCGCCGCGCCAGAACGCCCCGCTCCGCCGCCTCCCCCACCTCACGGAGTGACCAAAGGAGGCCCCACACACCATGACCATCACCACCACCTGGCAAGACCGCTTCGCGCGCTGCGACTTCACATTCGAGGAGCGCCGCGCCATACTCATCCGCCCTGACGCGGGCACGAGCAACGGCAAGTGGCTGCTCAAGACCGAATACTTCGACGCCTTTCCCGAGCTCGAGGCCGCAATGGTGGCCGAGGGCTATCACCTGGCCTACCTGGAGAACCGCAACCGCTGGGGCACCGACGATGACCTCGCCGCCAAGCGGCGCTTCCGCGACTTCCTCGTGCGCGAGTGCGGCCTTGACCCCCGCTGCGTGCTGGTGGGCATGAGCTGCGGCGGACTGCACGCCGTGAAGCAGGCCGCGCGCTATCCGGAAATGGTGAGCGCCATGTACCTGGACGCGCCGGTGCTGAACATACTCAGCTGCCCCTTCGGCATGGGCGTGGGCTGCGACTGCGACGACTCCGTGCGCGAGGAGGCGCTCAGCGCGCTGGGCCTCACGTGCTCGCAGCTGCTCGCCTACCGCGATCATCCGCTGGATAACCTGGACCGGCTCGTCGCCGCGCGCATACCGGCGCTGCTGGTCTGCGGCGACGCAGATATGAGCGTGCCCCCGGAGGAAAACGCTCTGCTGCTCAAGGCGGCCTATGAGCGGGCCGGAGTGCCGCTGCTGTTCATGCTCAAGCCCGGCTGCGGCCATCACCCGCACGGCCCGAGCGATATGGCAAAGGCGCTGGAGTTCCTGCGCGCCTGGTGACGGCCGCACGGTGCATGAGCGCCTGCCGATGGGCAGGGGCCGCTGAACTCGCTTCGGCGAATGCATGGCGCAAAAAACGGCGCGCGACTCTTACGCCGCGCGCCGTAATGCTGCCCGTCAGTTCTCGTCGTCCTTTATGCGGCCCAGCGCCTCGTCCAGCGCCTTCTGCACGGCCGGATCGCGCTCCAGCGTGCGCTGATGCTCTATGAAGGTGCGCGCGCGCGGCTGCTTGAGCGCGGCAAGCGCGTTCACCGCGTGTATGCGCGTCTGCACATCGCCCGTATGCACCAGCGGCACCAGGGCGTTGAAGGGCACGTCGCCCTCGCACTTGCCCAGCGCGTCTATCGCCGCCAGCCTTACCTCTTCCTTCTTGTCGCCTACAAAGCCCGCCAGCTTCTCGCCGTCGCCCTTCTGCGCCAGCTTCGCTATCTTGTCCACCTTATTGCCGAACATGCGATTGCCTCCCAATCTTGACAAATTTGCGATTTGCGATTATCATATCGATGTTGAGTCAAGCAACATCAACATTCATTGACCGTAAATCATTGTTTACTATTATTATAGCATTCGGCGCGCACAAGTCAAGCCCGCCCGGGGCCGATTTGGCATTGTTCACAAAATCGTCTTAATTGAGGAGGCCGCCATGACCGAGGAGAGAACACGCGAGCTGTGCCGGCTGATAGCCGAGTCGTACAGCCTTTACACCGAAAAGATATCGCGGCGCTTTCAGGCCGTGCATACCGACCTGCTGCCCAACGTGCAGTACCTGCTGCTGTGCATAATCGCGCAGGAGGAGCCCATAACGGCCAGCGAGCTGAGCGCCAGGGCGATGATGCAGAAGCAGCAGGCAACCCACGCGCTCAATCAGCTGGAAAACAAGGGGCTGATAGTGCGCCTGCGCAACAGCGACGACCGGCGCGTGGTGTGGCTGCGCACCACGGAAAAGGCGCAGGAGCTGCTCGGCGGCATCCGCCGGGAGCTGGAGGGCCAGCTCACCAGCGCCCTTGACGAGCTGGACGAGGACATGCTGGAGCGCTACATCGACGCCATGCACACCATACTGGAGGCACTGCGGCGCATATCCAGCCCCGACGCGCCCTCCGCCCCGCCCGCCCGGCAATAGCCGCCCAAAACAGATTGCGCCCGCCGCGTTGGCTTTACGCGGCGGGCGCTCAGTCTGTCAAAAGCTTTTGGAGAGCTCGTCAGGTGCGAAGCCCCCTCGGGCTTTAGTCGTGTCCGGCGGCGTGTACGCCGGACACGCCGCGATTTTTGCGGCGGGAGATCCCATTTTCCGGAGCAAAAATCGCTTCCCTGCAGTTTCCGCGCCCGGAGATCCGCAGGATCTCAGCGGAAACCGGTAGGGGTGGCAGCGGCGGGGGAACCCGCTCCCCCCGCCGCAGACTCTATCCTTCTCAGGCGCGGCGCACCTTGGCACCCTGGGGCGTATCCTCCAGCACGAAGCCGCGGGCGGTTATCACGTCGCGGATGCGGTCGGACTCGGCCCAGTTCTTGGCGGCGCGCGCCTGCTTGCGCTGCTCCACCAGCTCCTTTATGTCGTCCGGGATGGCGTCGTTTTCGCGCATGAGTATGCCCAGCACGCCGGTCATCTCCTTGAGCGCGCCCAGCGTCGCCCGTATGGCCTCGCGGGCGGTCTGCGCGTTTATGGCGAGGTTGCCCTCCCTGACCAGCTCGAATACCGCGCCGATGGCGTCAGCCGTATTGAGGTCGTCGTCCATGGCCTCGTCGAAGTGCTCTATGGCCGCGCGGCCCTTGGCCACCAGCTCCTGCTCGGCCGCGTTCAGCTCGCGCTCGGGCGCGTGATCCAGCAGGAAGGTCCAGTTGTCGCGCGCGGTGTAGAGGCGGTCGAGCGCCGACTTGGCCTGCTCTATCATCTCCTTGGAGAAGTTGACGGGGCTGCGGTACTGCGCCGATATCATGAACATGCGCACCGCCTCCAGGTCGAACTCCTTCGATATATCGCGCACGGTGAAGAAGTTGCCCAGCGACTTGGACATCTTCTGATTGTCCACGTTTATGTGGCCGTTGTGCATCCAGTAGTGCGCGAAGGGCTTGCCGGTAGCGCCCTCGGACTGGGCCACCTCGTTTTCGTGATGCGGGAAGAGCAGGTCCTTGCCGCCGCAGTGTATGTCGATGGTCTCGCCCAGGTACTTCATGCTCATAGCCGAGCACTCGATGTGCCAGCCGGGACGGCCCATGCCCCAGGGGCTGGGCCAGGCGGGCTCGCCGGGCTTCTGCGCCTTCCACAGCGCAAAGTCCATAGGATGGCGCTTGGCCTCGTCCACGTCTATGCGCGCGCCGGCCTCCAGGTCGTCCAGGTTCTGGCCGGAGAGCTTGCCGTAGCCCGGGAACGCCTCGGTATCGAAGTACACGTCGCCGTTGACCGCATAGGCCAGGCCCTTCTTCTCCAGCTTCTTTATGAGGCCGATTATCTCGCCGATGTGGCGCGTGGCGCGCGGATGCACGCTGGCGCGATGTATGCCCAGCGCGTCGGCGTCCTTGAAGTACTCGTCGATAAAGCGGTCGCCCAGCTCCGCTACGGTGGTGCCCTCCTCATTGGCGCGCTTTATCATCTTGTCGTCAATGTCGGTAAAGTTCTGCACGAACGTCACCTGATAGCCGCGGTATTCCAGATAGCGCCTGAGCAGGTCGAACATAATGAACGGACGCGCGTTGCCGATGTGGAAGTAGTTGTACACCGTGGGGCCGCAGGAGTATATCCTCACCTTGCCCGGTTCTATCGGCACGAATTCTTCCTTCTGTCTGGTCTGCGAATTGTAGATCTTCATTGCCTGTTATCCTCCATATTCTGCTTGAGTTCCCTTATCGGGCATTCATTGGCGTCTCCTTCGCAATCCTCGCAGCCGCCGTGGCTGAGCATATGCGCTATGCACATGTCGGCGCGCTCCAGCTCGCCGTGCAGCGACTGCAGCTGCTCCATCACCGGGTCGGGCAGGTGTACCTGGTCCATATCGGCCGGCGTGCGCGAGCCGCGCGAGGCGACCACGCGGCCCGGATTGCCCACCACCGTGGCCCCGTCGGGCACGTCCTTGAGCACTATCGAGCCCGCGCCTATCTTGACACCGCTGCCGATGGTTATCGAGCCCAGCACCTTGGCGCCCGCGCCCACCATCACGCAGTTGCCCAGCGTGGGATGGCGCTTGCCGGTCTCCTTGCCCGTGCCGCCCAGCGTCACGTCCTGATACAGCGTCACGTCGTCGCCCACCTCGGCCGTCTCACCTATCACCACGCCCATGCCGTGGTCTATGAACAGGCGCTTGCCTATCGTCGCGCCGGGGTGTATCTCTATCCCGGTCTTTTTGCGCGTGCGCTGGCTCACTATGCGCGCCAGCAGCTTCATGTTGTGCTGCCACAGCCAATGCGCGCGCCTGTGTCGCCTCACCGCGCGGAAGCCCGGGTAGCACAGCATTACCTCCAGCGCCGAGCGCGCCGCCGGGTCGCGCGACATTACCGCACCTATATCGCTCCTCAGCTGTGAAAACATAGTCCTCCTCCTTATCCTGCGGCCTGCGCGGCCGCAAAAACGGGCCGCTGCCTCGTTACAGAGGCGGCGGCCCGCGGTTCCACTCTGATTCAGGATGCTTTATCCCTCTCACAAAGCCCGCTGTCATCCCCGGCGGGCTTTACACATATAACGGTGTTCACCGTCCGCGCCTGAAGCACATATGCCCTTGGCACGGCTGCTCCCGGGTGCACTTGGGCGCTGCTCTGCCTGCGGCGGCTCTCAGCCGGTGACCACCGCTCTCTTTATGGCTCCGTCGGCGCTTACTTTCCCGTTCACTGCCTTTCAATTATCCATTATATGCCCGGCGGCAGGGTTTGTCAACACCGGCCCCGGCCCGGCACATAAGGTTTAACATACCGCCCGGTCAGGCCGCGCCCTGCCCCTTCCTTCACCCTGGACGCATATCTGCGCGCATTGGTCGTGCCCTTTTGAGGCTTTTTTGCGGCTTTTTGCGATTTTTTCGAGAAAACCCTGGAACTCCGCGCCCGCATGCTGCGTCCAACTAGCATAACGGACGGCAATGCGGCCATATACTGCTGTATCGCCGCGTTTACTCCGGCTGACCGCCGGTACTGTTCCCGGGAGGCGTTTATTGATGAAAAGGTATTTGACCATACTGTTGGCGGTGCTGTGTATGGTGATGGCCGCCCCCGCTCTGGCCGACATGCCGAGCGCCGAGTCCATCGCGCTTAAGGTAAACGGCGCGGCCATAGAGGGCAGCGCCTGCACCAATCCGGACGGCGCGCTGTGTCTGCCGCTGGTGCCGGTAGCCGTGGCGCTGGGCTACACGGTCGAAATAAGCGAGCTTACGGAGGGCGACGCCTACCGCGTGGTGTACACCCTCACCCCGCAGCCGCAGGAGGGCTGCCCCGCCCAGCCGCAGCTGATGGTGGCCTATTCGATAGAGGGCGACCAGCCCACGGCCGTAGCCATATCCAAGGACCAGATACTGCTGCCGCTCAAGCAGTCGATGACGCTGAAGGACGGCGAGCCCTACATGCCCTCCGAGTTCTTCGAGACAGGCATGTGCGTGAC
>JBJEUC010000064.1:0-5540 GCA_051883635.1 Candidatus Fimadaptatus sp. | reverse complement strand
GCGGCCGGCCTTATGCGCGCGTTCGTGGGCACGGTCGAGGGCGCAAGGGGCCTGGGCGCGGTGCTGCCCCGGCTGCGCGCGGACGGCGTGCGCCGGGTGAGGCTAATGCCGCTGATGGTCGTGGCGGGCGACCATGCCGCAAACGACATGGCGGGCGACTCGCCGGAGAGCTGGCGCTGCCGCCTGGAGGCGGCGGGCATTGAAGTGAAGTGCATACTGGCCGGGCTGGGCGAGAGCGCCCGGGTGCGCGCGCATTACGTGCGGCACGCGGCGCGCGCGGTGGCGCGGCTGAAGGAGGGCGTATGATAAAGTTTGTGGGCGTGGGGCCCGGGGATCCGGAACTGATGACGCTGGCTGCGGTGCATGCGCTGGAGTGGGCGGACGAGATAGCCATTGCCGACAGCGGCAGCGAGAGCGCGGTGCTGAAGATAGCCGGGGCGCACCTGGGCGGCAAGCCGGTGCTGCGCCTGGACATGCCCATGCGCGGCGGCCACGCCGAGTGGCAGCAGGCGCACCGGCGCGCGGCCGATATACTGCTTGAGCGGCTGAGCGCGGGGGTGAACATAGCCTACCCGGTGCTGGGCGACCCGTCGCTGTACGCGACCAGCTCGTACCTCATGCGGCTGATAGCGCCCCAGCACCCGTGCGAGGTGATACCCGGCGTGCCGGCGGTGTGCGCGGCGGCGGCGCGGCTCAGGGTGCCGCTGGCCGAGGGCCGCGAGCCGCTGCACATACTGCCGGGCTTTGCGGGCGAGCTGCCGGAGGGCAACGTGGCGGTGATGAAGGCCGGCGCGGCGCTGGACGAGCTGCGGGCGGCGGCGCAGGGGCGCGGCGCGTACCTGGCGCGCAACCTGGGCATGGAGGGCGAGTACGTCGGCCCGCTGGACGCGGCTGACACCGGCGCAAGGTCCTACTTTTCCACCGTGATAATCAGCGCGGCGAAGTGACGCGCCCGGCGGGCGCGGGGGTGTATGGGCATCGGGGTGAGCTGGCTGTGCGGGGAGCCGAACGGCGGGGGTGTATCCCGGAGATGAAAGGGAGCCATCACCCGCCGGAAATGGCCGGCCTGCTGGCGTATGTGTTCCGACGCCATCACAGTCGCAGGGTGAATCGCCCGCATTGATGAGCATGTTCACCATCGAACACCGGAAACTGTGTGCCCCTGCCGAACGCATTCGGCGACGGCGCAAGTAGGAAGCCCTGCGCACAGCGTATGCGCAGGGCGAATTGCTGCCTGCGATTAGCGTGCTCGCCATAAACCGCCGGAAGCAGCCGACCTGCTGGCACATATGCGTTGATACCATCACGGGCGCAGGGTGAATCGCTCGCATTGATGAACGCGTTCGCCATCACATGCCGAAAGTGGCTGGCCTGCTGGCGTATGTGTTCCGACACCATCACGGGCGCAGGGTGAATCGCTCACATTGATGAGCATGTTCACCATCGAACACCGGAAACTGTGTGCCCCTGCCGAACGCATTCGGCGACGGCGCAAGTAGGAAGCCCTGCGCACAGCGTATGCGCAGGGCGAATTGCTGCCTGCGATTAGCGTGCTCGCCATAAACCGCCGGAAGCAGCCGACCTGCTGGCGCATGTGTGTTGACAACATCACGGGCGCAGGGCGAATTGCTACCTGCGATGAACACGTTCACCATCAACCGCCGAAAGCGTCAGCCTCGCGCAAAACCCGCCTTGCAGCAGCGGCGCGCCGTACATCCCGCACATGCCCCTTCGTCGACCGCATCCTGCCATGCAGCGCAGCCCGCCTCACACCCCTGCGCTCATCGCAAAATCCCATCAAACCGGTTGAAAATCTGATTTTTAATGCTCCTATGGCGGCGGTAGGCTATTGACGGCCCGACGGCTTTGGCATTATAATATGTACAGGGCGAAAGGAGCAGGTCATAATGATGATTTCAACCAAAGGACGCTACGCGCTGCGGGTGATGATAGACCTGGCCGAGCACAGCGGCGGCGGGTATATGCCCCTGCGGGACGTGGCCGAGCGTCAGCAGATATCGGAGAAGTAC
This sequence comes from Candidatus Fimadaptatus sp., assembly GCA_051883635.1. Classification (GTDB taxonomy): domain Bacteria; phylum Bacillota; class Clostridia; order Christensenellales; family Aristaeellaceae; genus Fimadaptatus. The sequence continues at coordinate 3,510 of JBJEUC010000064.1, read as the reverse complement.
CTGGAGAGCATAATCGTGATACTGTCCAAGGCCGGCTATCTGGACGGCCTGCGCGGCAAGGGCGGCGGCTATCGGCTCACGCGCGCGGCGAGCGACTACACGGTGGGCAGCATACTGCGCCTCACCGAGGGCGACCTGGCGCCGGTGGCGTGCCTGGGCGGCGATGAGATGAAGTGCGAGCGCGCGGCTTCCTGCCGCACTCTGCCCATGTGGAAGAAGTTTTACGAGATAACCAACGAATACTTCGACGGCATCACGCTGGCCGACCTCATGGTGCAGGGCGATGGCGGCGACTACGTTATCTGACGCGCGGATGCGCGGGTGAAACATATCGGGCGGCCGGGAGTTATCCCGGCCGCCCGATATGCGTATGGGGGAGCGCCCGGCGCGCATGCTTAGGAGCGCACAGGAAGCGGCTCCGCGCAGCAGGGCAAAAGGGCGCTTTGCATGGCAAATGGCGGAGGAGCATTCTTCTCCGCCATTCATTTCAGTTATCAGCCCTCGGTGGTCTCGGCAGTCTCGTCCTCGGTGGTCTCGGCGGGCACGAAGGGCACCACGGAGCCGCCGTAGGTATCGGTTATCCACTGACGGGTCTCCTCGCTGGTCAGCGCGGCGGCCAGCTTGTCAAAGACCTCGGTGTCGTAGTTGTCGCCGTTTACGACGATGTAGTTCACGTAGGTCTCGGCAGCCAGGGAGTCGCTCTCCTCCTTGGCCAGCGCGTCGGCGGCCACGTTCAGGCCGGCCTGCACGGCGTAGTTGCCGTTGATGACGGCCAGGTCAACGTCTACCAGCACGCGCGGTATCTGGGCGGCCTCTATCTCCTGGATGTCCAGGTTCTTGGGGTTGTCCACGATGTCCAGCTTGGTGGCGGTCATGCCGGCACCCTCGCGCAGGGTGATGAGGCCGTTGGCCTCCAGCAGCAACAGCGCGCGCGCCTCGTTGGTGGTGTCGTTGGGCACGGCGACGCTCGCGCCGTCAGCCAGCTCCTCCAGAGAGGCGGTCTTGCCGGGGAACAGTCCCATCGGCTCGTAGTGGACCGGTATCAGCGCCACCAGCGCGGTGCCATGGCCGGTGTTGTAGTCGTCCATGTAGGGCTTGTGCTGGAAGTAGTTGGCGTCCAGATCGCCCGCGGCCAGCGCGTCGTTGGGCTGAATGTAGTCGGTGTAGGTGACGATGTTCAGCTTGATGCCCTCAGCCTCGAGCTGGGGCGCTATGGCTTCCAGTATCTCCACATGGGGAGAGGGGGTCGCGCCGATGGTTATCGTGACGGCGGCGTCATCGGCCATTGCGAACGCAGGCACGAACAGCGCCAGGGTAAGCAGTATAGCAAGGAACTTTTTCATAGTGGATGCACTCCTTCTATTATATTTGAAACGCGCCTTGGGGGACGCGAATCAGACTCACTTGCGGTGATCCAGCCGGGCGGACAGCCAGGTGCCCGCGTACTGTATCACCTGCACCAGTATCACCAGCGCGATTATGGAATATATCATTATGTCGTACATGTAGCGGTAGTAGCCGTAGTTTATCGCCAGCGCGCCCAGGCCGCCGCCGCCCAGTATGCCCGCCATGGCGCTGTAGCTGAGTATCGTGGTGGTGCATATCGCCGCGCCGTTTATCAGCGAGGGGAAGGCCTCGCGCAGTATGACCTTCACGATTATCTGCATGGGCGTGGCGCCCATGGACTGCGCCGCCTCTATCACGCCCTTGTCCACCTCGCGCAGCGAGGATTCGACCATGCGGGCCACGTAGGGGAAGCTGGCGATTATCAGCGGTATGATGGTGGCCGAGGAGCCTATCGCCTTGCCCAGTATCAGTCGCGTGAGCGGCGTTACCGCCATCATCAGTATCAGGAAGGGCACCGAGCGCAAGAGGTTCACTATCGTGCCCAGCACCTGGTTGAACGCCGGCGCGGGCGTGAGCGAGTTCTTCTCGGTGGTCACCAGCAGTATGCCCAGCGGCAGGCCCAGCACGTAGGCGATGGCCGTGGATATCAGCGTCATGTAAAGCGTCTCCAGCGCGCCCTGCCACATCAGCGGGCCCAGCTGGCTCCAGGGCATGTTACTCCATTGCATCGCCATGCACCTCCTCAACGACCAGCTCGCTGTGCGCGGCCAGATACTCCCGGCAGCGCCGGGCCGCCTGCTCGTCCGCGGGCAGCTCGACCACCAGCTGGCCGAATACCTGCCCGCCCACGCGCCTGATGTCCGCGTTGTATATGGACACCGGCACGCCGCACGCGAGCGTCATGCCGCTCACTACCGGCTCGTATATGTCCGCGCCCTCGAACAGTATCCTCATGCACGGACGGTCGGGCAGCATTTCCTCCTCGTCCGGCTTGCGGAAGAGGCGCTTGGCTGCATGGGTCCTGGGGTGGGTGAACACATCGCGCACCTTGCCGTGCTCGGCAATCACGCCGCCGTCGATTATCGCCACATCGGTGCAGATCTGGCGGATGACCTCCATCTCGTGGGTTATGACCACTATGGTTATGCCCAGACGCTTGTTTATGTCCTGCAAAAGGGTCAGTATCGAGCGCGTGGTCATCGGGTCCAGCGCGGAGGTGGCCTCGTCGCACAGCAGCACCTTGGGCTCCATGGTCAGCGCGCGCGCTATCGCCACGCGCTGCTTCTGCCCGCCGGAGAGCTGCGCCGGATATACGTTGGCCTTGTCGGCCAGTGACACCGTCTCCAGCAGCTCCAGGGCGCGCTTTTTCGCCTGCGCCCGCGGCACGCCCGATATCTCCATCGGGAACATGACGTTGGCCAAGATCGTGCGCTGCATCAGCAGGTTGAACTGCTGGAATATCATGCCCAGCTGGCGGCGCATTTTGAGCAGCTCCTGGTTGTTCAGCGTCAGTATGTCGACGCCGTCGATCACAACCTTGCCGCCGGTGGGCGGGTCGAGCTTGTTTATGCAGCGTATCAGCGTGGACTTGCCCGCGCCCGACAGACCGATTATGCCAAATATCGACCCGCGCGGTATATCAAGGTTTATGCCCTTGAGCGCGGTCACGTTGGAATTGCCGGTCTTATAAACCTTCTCCAGATCGCGTATCGCAATCATGATGTCCGCCTGCTGCCCGGCGGTATCACGTGCCGTTTCGACCATATGTGCGGCCTCCCTGTGTTGCATGCGGCGCAATGCGCCTTATGCGTTTGCTTGCATACGAATTATCATAAATGCATCGCGGATATTATGCAAGCGCATTTGTGCAAATTCCTCACAAAAATCGCCGCGCTCTCCTCCAAACCGGAATAACATACTGGATTGCTAGGATTATAGCACTGCCGCGCCCGCCTGTCAATGGCAATGCGAGGGCTGATAATGTAAAGCTTTGTAAAACCCCGCGATGCGCCCCGCCCGCATTCCCGCCGCCGCCCGCCGTGCCCGGCAGGCGCACACCTTATCGCATGAGCCCCCTCCCAGCCGCGCACCCCGCACCCCAACCCCAGGAGAGCGCGAGAGGGCCCGCAGGCCCTCTCGCGCTTTATTCGAACCCGGCGGCGT
>JBJEUC010000063.1:0-5598 GCA_051883635.1 Candidatus Fimadaptatus sp. | reverse complement strand
GGAGTATATGTACTTGCCGCCGAAGTGGGAGGCCTCGCTCAGGCTGTTGTCGTGCAGCGCGGCGCAGTTCTCGTTGCCGCCCAGATAGCGGCACAGCATGCATCTTGCGCAGGTATATCCCGCCTGATGCACGGGCACGGCCCCGCCCGGCACGCGCACCACCGCGCCCAGGCCGGTAGCGCGCGAAAAGGACTCCGCCACGTCCCGTATCAGCTCCGCGTCAAAGGTGGTCTGTTCCAATGCCGGCTCCGTCATGCGCCGTTGTCAGCCCCTTCCAGCAGTCTCCGGCACAGGCGCACCGCGCCCGCCGCGTTGGACGAATAGCCGCTTGCGCCTATGCGCCGGGCAAACCCCGCCGAGCAGGGCTTGCCGCCGATTATCACCCGGAAGCGCTCCCTCAGCCCGCGCTCCTCCAGCAGGTCTATCACGCTCTTCATGTTGTCCATGGTGGTCGTCATCAGCGTGGATACCGCGATTATGTCCGCGTTGAACTCCAGCGCCGCGTCCACAAAGCGCTCGGCCGACACGTCCCGGCCCAGGTCGAGCACGGCAAAGCCCGCGCCGCGCAACATCAGCGCCACTATGTTCTTGCCAATGTCATGCGTGTCGCCCCATATGGTGCCTATCACCACGCGCCCGCGCATGGGCGCGTATTGCTTATCCATATGGGGCGATATCACCTCAAGGGCCGCGTCCATGGCGTCCGCGCACAGCAGCACCTCGGTAAGGAAGTACTCCTCCGCCTCGTACAGCTCGCTCACGCGCGTCATGCCCGCAATGAGCCCCATTTCGATTATCTGCGCCGCAGGCAGGCCCATGTCTATCGCCTGCCCGGCCAGAGCGTGCGCGGCGTCCTCGTCCATGTCGACTATGGCGCTGGCCAGTCTTGCATACACATCGTTCATTTTGTCAACCTCAGGGCGTACATGCGCGTGTCGCTGCTCCATTCGCAGTTGACGCACCTGTGCCCCAGCAGCGTCACGCCCTCGCGCTGCGCCATGTCCAGCGCCGCGAGGGGGTAGTTGCCCGGCCTTGCCTCGATCACGCGCGCGGAAAGGCAGCCGCGCTCCTCCAGCGCGCGCGAGGCGCGCGGGCACAGGTGCACCAGCGCGCCCCGGGGCGGCTCCAGCCGGTGCAGCTCGCGCACGAGCATGTCCGCGGCAAACCTTAAGTAGCGCTCCTCGCCCAGCAGCTCGGGCATGGCCGAGGGGTCGGCCAGCGACACTATGCCTATGCCTGAGTCCAGCGCCTCCTGAAGCGCCCCGGCGGTGCGCTCCGCAATGCGCTCAAGCGCCGCCTGCATCGCAGCCGGATAGCGGCACAGCCAGGAGAACATGCGCCGCGAGTTCACGCGCAGCATCAGCGCCGAGAAGGGGGCCTGCGCCCGTAGCATCACCGGCGCGCCCGCTAGGGCGGCACATTCCAGTATCGAGGGCAGCAGGGGGAAGCTGCACGCCGCGCGCACAGCCTCCTCCAGCTCGCCTATGCTGTCTATCGGCTCCGCCGGGAGCGCCTCCAGGCTCAGCTTCAGCAGCGCGCTGCCGGTGCTGGCCTGCACCCTCCGCGCCGCGGACAGCAGCCGCCTGCCCGTGGTGGGCAGCGCAAGCAGCCTGCGCACCTCGGGGTCCTGGCACTCGTCCACCTCGTTGACATAGCAAAGCGCGCTCTCCATGACCATACGCCTCCCGGAATCAGAACTTCAACGCTTCCACGAATATCTTCTGGAAATCGTCGCGATTGGCCAGCTCGACCGCGTCTATGCGCGCAACGGTCGACTGCATCTCATCGCGCAGGTCGCGGTTGAGCAGGAACGCCTTGCCGCCCGACTTGGACGTATTGCCCACGAACATCACCCGGCCCGCGAACGCGCCCGGCAGCAGGCCCAGGTTGATAAGGCTCTCGGCACGCAGGTGGTAGCCGAACGAACCGGCTATCTCCACGCGATCCACATCGGCCGCGTCCACGCCTTCGTTCAGCAGCAGCGCCTCTATGCCGGCGCGCACCGCGCCCTTGGCCAGCTGCACCTGGCGCACGTCCTTCTGGGTAAGCGCTATGCCGTCCGCGACCTCAAACGCGGGCTTGCCGTCCAGCGTGGTCATGCGCGCCTTGAGCGCGTCGGAGTAGCTGCCCTTTTCGGGCGGCACAAAGCGGCCGTTCGACCCTATCACGCCGGTGCGCACCAGCTCGCCCACCACGTCCAGCAGGCCGCTGCCGCATATGCCGGTCGCGCGCGTGCCGCCTATCACGCGCACCTCGATATCGCCCGCGTCGTTCACGCGGAAGAACTCTATCGCGCCGTCGCCCGCGCGCATGCCGTAGGTGATGTTCATGCCCTCAAACGCCGGGCCCGCCGCCGTTGAGGTCGCCGAGAGCGAGCCGTCGCGCGCGATGACCATCTCGCCGTTGGTGCCTATGTCTATGAACAGCACCGTGCCCTTTTGCCGGTCCAGGCGCGAGGCCAGCACGCCCGAGGTTATGTCCGGGCCCACGTAGGCCGATATAATCGGCGGCAGGTATACCCTGCCCAGCGGCGATATATCCAGCATGTCGGCCGGGACCTGATTGCCGCCGCGTATGCGCGGGGTGTAGGGATAGCGGCCCAGCGAGGCCGGGCTCACGCCGGTCGCCAGATGTATCATGGTGGTGTTGCCGCTGTAGACCGCCTCGTATATGTGCTCGCGCTTTACGCCGGCCTGCTCGGTCACGCGGCCTATCATCGCGCTGAGCTCCTGGGTTATCGCCGTGTACATCTGCGCAAGGCCTTCCTCGTTCGAGGCGTAGTGTATGCGCGTGAGCACGTCCTGCGCGTGCAGGCTCTGCGGGTTGAGCGCCGAGGTCGAGGCCAGCTCGCGGCCCGTGCGCATGTCTATCAGCGCCGTGACCACGGTGGTCGTGCCTATGTCGATGCTGAGCCCGTAGAGCTCGCTCGAGGTGTCGCCCGGCTCCACGCCCAGCTCCAGCCCGCCGCCCAGCACGTGCGTCGCCTTGCCGTCGAAGCGCTTTTCGTAATAGGGCTTCAGCTCATACGAGAAGCTCTTGCCCTCGTCCAGTATCTTCAGGGTGCGGTTCTGCGCCTCGGTGCTCTTTACCTCCACGGTAAGGTCGCCCCATACCTCGGCCTGGCAGGCCAGCACCCAGCCCTCCGTCTTCTCCTCGTCGCTCAGGTGGTGGCGGCTCTCGTTCTGCCGCACCGCAGCGCGGTCGGCCGCGCCGGGCAGGCGCACCCTGCACTTGCCGCAGGTGCCCATGGCGTTGCAGGGCGATTCCACCATCACCCCGGCCTGCCTGGCAGCGCTCAGTATGGTTGCGCCGTTTTCGACCTCCACCGTCTTGTCCGCCGGTACAAAATGAACCCGTGCCATCTCGTCAGCCTCCCGTCACCGTGCCGGTGAACGCCTGTATGTTCTTCAGCGGCGTCGAGGTGCTCAGCCCGCACGCCGGCGCCAGTATGTCAATCTTCTCGTCTATCAGATGCTCCGCCATGCGCTGCACCTTGTCCTCGGTGCCGAACTGCAGCGTGATGGTGCTCAGGTTGCCCATCGTGGTCGCCTCGGGTATCGCGTCCTTCACCTTGCGCAGGCTCACGAAGGCGTCCACGCTTATCGCGTCGGCGTGGAGCAGCGCCACCTGCGGCAGCACCGTGTCCATCTTGCCGCAGATATGCACTATCACCGGTACGCCCAGGCCGTGTATCGCATCCACCACCTTGTTGAGATAGCGCACGGCGTACTCCTCGAACATTTTGGGCCCCAGTATCTCGCCGGTCGCCGTAGGGTCGGCTATCGATATCGCCACCGCGCCCGCCTCCACCATCAGGCCCGCGTACTCTATCAGCTGGTCGCTCACATGGTCCAGCACGCGGTGACAGTTGGTGCGGTCGCACCGCAGCTGCTTGAGGAACGGCATCGGGTCCACTATCGACGCGCTGGTGCTCACCGGCCCCGTCAGGCTGCCTATCGTGGGCACGTCCGGATCGCGCCGGGACAGGCGCTGTATCGCATCCGCTATGGCCAGTACGCGCGGAGCCTTCTCCATCAGACCCGACGCAAAGTCGGGCACCTCGGCGGCAGAGGCGTAGCGCTCATGCTGTATCTTGGGCTCGCACTCCAGCGAGCCGAAGTTTATCTCGCTGCCCAGCACCTCGGCCTCCACCGTCATGCAGAACGGCACGCCCAGGTTCTCGAACCCCGTGTAGTTCATCACATCCTCGGCCAGGTCGGCCATCAGCGCCGCGTCCATGTGGGCTGCCGGCAGCGTATGGCCGGTGGCGTCCATTATGTCGACTATGGCGCTGTTCATCATGCCGCCGGGGCATATTACCGGCGAGCGATCCACATCCTGCTTTTCAAACCGGCGCATAAGGCGCTCGCGGGGCGAAAATACGTCCATAGTTCTTCCTCCTTAGCCCAGCAGCCGGCGGCTCATGCGCACCGCGTCCGCCGCGTCGCGCGAATAGCCGTCCGCGCCTATCTTGTTGGCAAAGCCCTGCGAAACGGGGCCGCCGCCCACCGCGTACTTTATCCTGCCGTGCAGGCCGCGCTCCTCAAGCAGCCTGACCACGTCGCCCATGGCGTCCATGGTGGTGGTCATCAGCGAGGACACCATTATCAGCTCGGCGTTCTGCTTTTCCGCCTCGTCGACAAAGCGCTGCGCGGGCACGTCGCGGCCCAGGTCTATCATCTCGAACCCGGCCGTCTCCATCATCAGCTTTACCAGGTTCTTGCCGATGTCGTGCGTATCGCCCTCGATAACGCCGATTATCACGCGGTGGCGCTTGCCCGAGCCGGTCTCGGACTTGATATGGGGCTTTAGCACCTCCACGCCCGCGTTCATGGCGTCGGCGCACATGAGCAGCTCCGGAACGAAGTATTCCTCCTCCTCAAACAGCTTGCCCGCGCGCTCCATTCCGGCCGAGAGGCCCTGGTTGATGGCCTCAAAGGCGTCCATGTTCTCATCCACAGCCTGCTGGCTCAGCTCCGCCACCAGGTCCTCATCCATATCCACAACCGCATCGGAAAGCTTTTCGTACATCTCGCGCTCGTCCATTTTGTTACCCTCCGCTCATTCAAATATCGTGTTTCTGGCCGTAGTTATCATCATCTGAAGGTTCTCAAGCGGCGTCTGCGGCGCCAGGTCGCAGCCCGGCATCACTATATAGCCGCCCTCCTCGGAGCGGACCTCGGCGATGTATTCCCGCGTGAGCTGTTCCACCACATCCGGCGTGCCCAGCTGCATCACACCCACGGGGTCCAGCTTGCCCGCAAACGCCATCTTCCCGCCCAGCGTCTCGCGCGCCAGTTTCAGGTCGACCTTGTAGTCGAACGAGATGACATCCGAGCCGGTCTGGGGCAGATATGTCAGTATGCGGTTTATGTTGCCGCATATGTGCAGCATCTTGGCCTTTACCCGGCCGTCTATCTGGCGGTTGGTGGACTGTATGTGCTTGAGCGACATCCGCTCGAACTGCCTGTGGGATATCATGTCGCCGCTGCACGAGGGCTCGGCCTGAGATACCAGCTCCGCGCCGGCCTCGACAAACAGCGACCAGTACTTCACCACTACCTTGTCGGTGAACTCCATTATGTGCTCCGCTGCCTC
>JBJEUC010000062.1:0-5646 GCA_051883635.1 Candidatus Fimadaptatus sp. | reverse complement strand
CTTCCTTTATATTGTCGGCCACGAACACCTGGCCGCTGAAGAGCTTTATCTGGCCCTCGTTGGCGGTGAACTCGTTCTTCAGCTTGGGGAAGTACAGTATGCCCTTGAGGTTGAAGGGATAGTCGGCGTTCAGGTGTATCCAGAACAGCGGCTCGTCGTAATCGTGGAATACGCGATGGTAGAACTCCTTATACTCATCGTCGGTCACGTCCTTGGGCATCTTGAGCCAGAGCGGATGCGTGTCGTTTATCTGGCGCGGGCCCACAGGGCGGGTCTCATGCCTGTGCTCGTGCGGCTTGTCCTCCTCGCCCTCCTTGTGCTCCTCCTCGGGCTCCTCGACCTCGACCTCCTCGGTCTCGCCCAGCACGTTGAGCATTATGGGCGTGGGCATGAAGGCGCAGTACTTGTCCAGCACCTCGCGTATGCGCGCGGGCTCCAGGAACTCCAGGCTGTCCTCGTTGAGGTAGAGCGTCATGGTGGAGCCGCGGGTCGCGCGGTCGCCCTCGCTCATCTCGTACTCCATGCCGTCCGAGGATACCCAGCGCACGGGGGTCGCGCCCTCCTGCCAGCTGAGGGTGTCTATCTGCACCTTCTCGGCCGCCATGAACGCGGAGTAGAAGCCCAGGCCGAAGTGGCCGATTATGCCGTTTTCGCCGTCCTTGTCGCCCTTGTACTTCTCGATGAACTCGGTCGCGCCCGAGAAGGCTACCTGGGTGATGTACTTTTCCACCTCGTCGGCGGTCATGCCTATGCCGTTATCGATGAAGCGCAGGAGCTTGTTCTCCTTGTCCACCTCTACATATACGGCGTAGTTCTCGTCGGCCGCCACCTCGCCCTGCGAGGCCAGCAGCCTGTGCTTGGCTATGGCGTCGCAGCCGTTGCTCACCAGCTCGCGCACGAATATGTCCTTGTCGGAATACAGCCACTTCTTGATTATCGGCATTATGTTTTGCGCATGTATGGAAATAGTGCCCTTCTTTTCGCTCATGACAAAGCCTCCCAGCCAAATTGACTTGTATTGAGCGAGTCGGCCCGGCCGGCCGCACCCGCCATATGTTTATATTTTAGTCACATGCCTGGGGCTTGTCAAGCACTTTTTAGCACTCAACGGCCGAGAGTGCTAATAATTCCCGTTTTTTAACATGTCGTTCGCCGCGTTCGCGCAGCGTTCCCATAGCTGTCGCCCGGAGCGCCGCAATGCGCAGCATCAGCGCGGGAAGGAGCGCCCACTCCCCCAGCCGGTGCGCGCGGCGAAAGCGCCGCCGCGCCCTGGCACGGACGCGCCCGCTCCCCTCCCGGAGCGCGCAAAGGGGCCGCCGGGATGGCTCCCGGCGGCCCGCACGTCATTTGGTCAGCCAGTACTTGCGCTTGAAGCCGTCGCCCGGCTCCTCAAAGCGCGCCCAGTCAAAGCCCCGTTCGGTCAGGAACGCATGCACGTCGTTGTCGCTGTCCGCGTTGCCCGGCACCAGCAGCAGCGCGCCGCCCGGCCTGAGCACGCGCAGCATCTCGCCCAGCTCCGCCCCGGGCCTGTCGCCGAACACATGGCCCGCCATCACTACGTCGGCGAACCCGTCCTCAAACGGCAGCGCGTCCATGAGCCCGTCGCACACATGCACATTGCGGTATCCCCGGCGTGCGGCCTCCCGGCGCAGATATGCGCGCAGGCTGCCCACCGGCTCCACGCCGTAGACCTCGCGCGCGAGCGCGGCCACGGCAAAGGTCTGCTTGCCCGTGCCAGGGCCGATGTCCACGACGCGCCTGCCGGCAAAGTCGCAAAGCCCGGTCAGCTCGCGCTCGTCCCAGCCGTTGTGCGGCTGGTCGGCGTATATCTGCGGGTCAAGCGCGTACACTATCCAGTCCTCGAACGCCGACAGCAGATCCCCCTCGGCGCGCCCGAGCGTCTCCGCGTCCGGCGCGGGCAGCGCAGCGGCCTCGGCCCTGAGTCCCTCGACCCAGGCGGCCTTTGCTGGGCACTTGCGGGCGATGAACCAGCCTATGTACGGCTTCATGCGCAGCACCTGCGCCCACTGGGCGCGCATATGTTCCTCCGGTATCCACTCGAGCTGACAGCTCTCGAGCAGGAGCAGCGAATCTATCGACTGCTCACGTATGTCCTTCATCCAGTTAAGCGGCATAAGCTCTCTCCTCACAAGACCACAAAAGCCCGCCGCCGTATGCAGATTCAGCGGCGAGCGCCCTCCGCAGCGTACTTCATGAAAACCACTCCTTTCCGCGATTTGCGCCTATTTTAACATGTCCGCCCCATTCCCGTCAATCGGCGGGCGCTACATATTTGCCCGCGCCGCCCTGTGCGATATAGCCAGGCCTCCCGCCGCCCAAAACGCGCAGAAGCGCGCCCGCCGGACTTCGTGTCCGACGGGCGCGCTGAGCTGGCAGCCTGCGCTCAGCCCTCTTTGGGCTCGGCGTTGCGGTTGCCTATCGCTATCTTGCGGGAATTGTCTACCGGCTCCTGCGGCTTTACCTTGGGCAGCGTCACGGTCAGCACGCCGTCGCTGTAATCGGCGGCTATGCCCTGCTGGTCGATGCCGCTCACGTCGAAGGAACGCACGAACTTGCCGGTGCGGCGCTCGGAGTAGATGTAGTTGTGGCGGTCGCTGTTCTCCTCGCGCTTGAACTCGGCGCTGATGGTCAGCGTGTCGTCCTTGAGCGACAGGTCTATGTCATCCTGCTTTACGCCCGGCAGCTCCGCCTGCAGCTCGTAGCTTTCGCCCTTGTCCTTCAGGTCCACGCGGAAGGCCGACGAGCCGAACCAGCTGCCCATGTCAAAGAACCTGTCCAGCACCGGGTCGGAGAACCAGCCCGAATCCCTGCGAGTGACTTCCTTGTTGCTGCGATACGGCATTATGGTATACATGATCAATTCCTCCTCAAATCGTTCTGTTGCTATTATTGACATCCGCGGCCCCTGTTATGTGCCGCCTGCCTGGAAATGCGCCTTTGTCCCGGGGCGTCGCCCGTTCGTGCCCGGCATCGCTTCCGGGGCCTGCGCCCCGTCCCGCGATCCCTTGCCCTGCGGGCTCCTTTCCCTTTCGACGTGTTTATTATACATCAATGGTCAAGGATGGTCAAAGTTAGTGTGGGCGATTGGGGGACTATATCGGCTCAATTCCGGCGTTTTTTGAAAATACATTGTCAGCATTCACTCGTTCATCGTTTATCAATCGTATTCGTTCAATATCGCATATTTCAATTGACTTTCTTTGACCTTTTTTGAGGATGCTCAGCCCTGCACGCTTCGCCAGCGCCTGAATACACGCTCGCGCGCCGGGCCCCGCCCTGCCGCACGCGCAGAGCTGCATGACATGCTCACCTGCCCGCCGGTACCCGCATTCCCGCGCGCCCTCCCTGCCCCGCCCTGCCGCACGCGCGGAGCTGCACGACATGCTCATTTGCCCGCTGGTACCCGCATTCCCGCGCGCCGTCCCTGCCCCGACGCTACGCGTAGCAATCCCGGCGCTTGCGCTCATTCCGCATACGCAAACAGGGGCCGGAATCACTCCGGCCCCTGCCGTTTCATATGATAACCGGGAGAACGCGACGGCTTGTCCGCCGGATGCGCGGCGATTTCTCCGGAGGAGAGCTTGCTCCCGCACCTCGGCATTGCTTCCCTGCGCAAACGAACGGCAGCTCGGGCAACTTGCCGCCCGATGAGTGAAAGTGCAACATTCGCCCGACCGCCGCAGTCACCTGGGCGAAACACAGCGGCGGAGGAGCAAGCTCCTCCGCCACCCTCCCGCGCGCTCAGCCCAGCTGCACGCGCAGCTCCGTCACGGGATCCAGCGCCGAGGCCGCGACATAGGGCGTGCCCTTGGCGGCGCGGCTCTCTATCTTGATGTCCTCGGTGTTCATGCGCACGGCGCCCGAGCGCTGCTGCACCGCCGCGAAGTCGTAGGGCAGCCGCACGCTCAGCGCGCCGACGAGCCGGGAGCCGTTGGCCCCGCTCTTGAGCAGGGCAAAGCACTTCATGCCCTTGCGCGCGCGCGGCTGTATCTCGAAGTCGACCAGCAGGCAGCGCTTCATGTAGCCCCGGTCGCTGGCCAGCAGCAGCTCGCCCTCGGGCTCGAAAGGCAGCGCGGCTATGCATTCGTCGCCCTCGCCCAGCGATATGCCCTTCAGGCCCATGCCCGCGCGGCCGGTCACGCTCAGCTCGCTCAGCTTGAACGCCAGCGCCATGCCCTGCGCCGTGATGATGAGTAGATTGCTCTCGCCGCGCAGCGGAGTCGCGCTCAGGAGCGCGTCGCCCTCGCGCAGCTTGAGGGCCGCAAAGCGGTTGCTGCGCACGACGAACTGCGCCATGTCGGTGAGCTTTGCCATGCCCTGCCGCGTGACCAGCAGGAGGTTCCCCTCGGGCTTGTCCGGCGGCAGCTCCAGCATCGACACTATGCGCTCCTCGCTCTCCAGGCCCGCCAGCAGGCCGCCCGGCGTGCTGCCGCGCTGGCTGGGCTTTACGTCGGGTATCGCGCTGACCGGCAGCGCGAAGCAATTGCCCCGGTCGGTAAAGCACAGGAGCTTGCGCGCCGTGTCGGTATCGAACAGGAACGCCGGCCAGTCGGCGTCCTCCTGCGCCATCAGCTTTTCAAACTGCCTGCGCGGCATGCGCTTGAAGAAGCCCCCGCAGGTGAGCATGGCCGTGGTGGGGTCGGGCGCGGGCGCCTCCTCCGCCTCGGGCGGCAGCTCGGCGTCCGGGCCGATGAACTGGGTGCGGCGGTCGTCGCCGTACTTTTCCGCTATCTCGGCGAGCTCGTCCTTTATCACGCGCAGCAGCTTCTTTTCGCTCTTCAGTATGCCCTCCAGGCGGCTTATCAGCGCCTGTATCTCCCGGTACTCGCGCCTCAGCTCCAGTATCTCCAGATTGGTCAGGCGCTGCAGGCGCATGTCCAGTATGGCCTGCGCCTGCGCTTCGCTCAGCGCGAACTCCTGCATCAGCCCCTCGCGCGCGGCCTTGGGATTCTTGCTGGCGCGTATCAGCGCTATCACGCGGTCGAGCTGGTCCACGGCGATTATCAGGCCCTGCAGTATGTGCTCCCGCGCGCGGGCCTTGTTCAGGTCGAACTGCGTGCGGCGGCGCACCACGTCCTTCTGGTGGCGTATGAAGTAGTGGATTATCTCCTTAAGGCCCATCTGGCGCGGCTTGCCGTCGGCTATCGCGACCATGTTCACGCCGAAGGTGGTCTGCATGTCTGAATACCTGTACAGCTGCCGCAGCGTGCGCTCGGGGTCGACGTCCTTCTTCAGCTCCACCACCGCGCGCATGCCGGTGCGGTCGGATTCGTCGCGTATGTCGTATATGCCGTTTACCTTCTTCTCCTCGGAGAGCTTGAGTATCTTCTCCAGCAGCGCGGACTTGTTCACCTGGTACGGCATCTCGGTCATCACTATGAGCTTGCGCCCCGCCTGCCCGTCCTCTATGGCGACGCGCGCGCGCACCTGCAGCTTGGCGCGGCCGGTCTCGTAGGCCTGCTCCAGCTCGCTCCCGCTCATGAGCAGTCCGCCCGTGGGGAAGTCCGGCCCCTTTACGTGCTGCATCAGCTCGCGCGTGGTTATGTCGGGGTCGTCAATCTGCGCGATGACGGCGGCGCTAACCTCGCGCAGGTTGTGCGGCGGGATGTTGGTGGCCAGGCCCAC
>JBJEUC010000061.1:0-5651 GCA_051883635.1 Candidatus Fimadaptatus sp. | reverse complement strand
CGCGCGCAGCAGGCCGTCCTGCGCGGCCTGCACGCCCAGGCTGAGCCGGTTTATGCCCGCCGCGCGCAGCGCCTCCAGCTCCGCGCGCGTGACCGTACCTGGGTTGGCCTCGCAGGACACCTCGCACTCCGGCCCCAGCGCATACGACGCGCGCACCGCGTCCATTATCCCGCCCAGCGCCTGCGCGCCCATGAAGGTGGGCGTGCCCCCGCCGATGTAGACTGTGTCCACGCTCTGCCCGGCCAGCTCGCCCGCGCGCGCCGCCAGCTCGCGCTTTACGGCCGAAAGATAGCGCGCCATATCGTGCCTGCGTCCCGCATAGGAGACGAAGTCGCAATAGGCGCACTTTCCGGCGCAGAACGGTATGTGAATGTACAGAGCCGCCATCAATCCATCTTCAGAACCGCCATGAACGCCTCGCTGGGCACGTCGACCGAGCCCACCTGGCGCATGCGCTTCTTGCCCTCCTTCTGCTTTTCCAGCAGCTTCTTCTTGCGGGTGATGTCGCCGCCGTAGCACTTGGCCAGCACGTCCTTGCGCAGCGCCTTGACGGTCTCGCGGGCGATTATCTTGCCGCCTATCGCGGCCTGTATCGGTATCTCGAACTGCTGGCGCGGTATCGCGTCCTTGAGCTTTTCGCAGATGCTGCGCCCGCGCGGATAGGCGCGGTCCTTGTGCACGATTATGCTCAGCGCGTCGCACATCTCGCCGTTGAGCAGTATGTCGAGCTTGACCAGGTCGCTGTCCTCGTAGTCCTTCAGCTCGTAGTCGAACGACGCATACCCGCGCGTGCGGCTCTTGAGCTGGTCGAAGAAGTCGTAGATTATCTCATTGAGCGGCATGTCGTACGTCAGCTGCACGCGGTTGCCCTCGATGTACTTCATGTCCTTGAACACGCCGCGCTTGTCCTGGCACAGCTCCATTATCGCGCCCACGAACTCCTGCGGCGTGAGCACGCTGGCGGCCACGAACGGCTCCTGCATGCGCGTGATGGTCGCCGGGTCGGGGAGGTTGGCCGGGTTGTCTATCATGTGTACCTGGCCGTCGGCGGTCTCGACGCGGTAGACGACATTGGGCGCGGTGGTGACCAGGTCCAGGTCGAACTCGCGCTCCAGCCGCTCCTGGATGATCTCCATATGCAGAAGGCCCAGGAAGCCGCAGCGGTAGCCGTAGCCCAGCGCGATGGAGGTCTCCGGCTCGAAGAACAGCGACGCGTCGTTGAGGCGCAGGCGCTCCAGCGCGTCCTTGAGGTCGTCATAGCGCGCGCCGTCGGCGGGATATATGCCGCAGTACACCATCGGCAGCACCTTTTTGTAGCCGGGCAGGGCCTCCGCCGCCGGGCGCTCGCACAGGGTTATGGTATCGCCCACGTGTATATCGGCTATGTCCTTTATCGACGCGGCGATGTAGCCCACGTCGCCCGCGCGCATCTCCTCCATGGGCAGATACCCGCCCGGCCTGAGCGCGCCCAGCTCGGTCACGTCGAAGTCGTGGTTGCTGGCCATCATGTGTATGCGGTCGCCCACGCGCACGCGGCCGTCCACTATGCGCACATAGCTTATCGCGCCGCGGTAGTTGTCGTATATCGAATCGAATATCAGCGCCTTGAGCGGCGCGTCGGCGTCGCCCGAGGGCGCGGGCACGCGCTTTACTATGTCCTCCAGCACGTCCTCTATGCCCAGGCCCATCTTGGCCGATATCAGCGGCGCGTCGGAGGCGTCCAGGCCTATCTCGTCCTCTATCTCGCCGCGCACCACCTCGGGCTGCGCGCTGGGCAGGTCTATCTTGTTTATGACGGGCAGTATCTCCAGATCGTGCTCCAGCGCCATGTAGACGTTGGCCAGCGTCTGGGCCTCTATGCCCTGCGTGGCGTCGACCACCAGCACCGCGCCCTCGCACGCGGCCAGCGCGCGGCTGACCTCATACGTGAAGTCCACATGGCCGGGAGTGTCTATGAGGTTGAGCACATAGTCCCTGCCGTCCCGGGCGCGGTAGTGCAGCCGCACCGCCTTGGACTTTATCGTTATGCCGCGCTCGCGTTCCAGTTCCATCGAGTCGAGCACCTGCTCGACCATGTCGCGCTCGGCCATCACGCCGGTCTTTTCCAGCAGCCGGTCCGCAAGCGTGGACTTGCCGTGGTCGATGTGCGCGATTATGCAAAAATTCCTCACGCTGGACTGATCATATTCCTGCACGCCTTACCCTCCGCGTTTCAAATTAAAGCGAGGCCGCGCGGCGCAAGCGTCGCCCGGCTCTGACTGTCCATTGAATATCATATCCCATTTTCGTTAACTGCGCAAGAGCGCGCGCCGAAATATGTGCGCGCAGGGGCCGGGCGACAAGGCTTCCCCATACCCTCCCTCGCCCCGCGGGCCGACGCATGGTAGTAAAAGTGATATGTACATGTGCGCGTGTGCGGCGTGCTGGAGCATAAAGGTAAAGCGGGGGATCGAACCCCGGCGCGCTCCGTGCGCCTGCCATGCAAGCGGTCTACCGCCATTTTTGCGTCCGCTCCCGCGGGACTACCTGCCTTGGTCAATTCCCGATGAGCTCGCTCGTCCAGTTGAGCTCCTGTATGCGCACGTCCAGCCGCCTCAGCTCCGCCGCAAGCTCGTCCGCCTGCGCCTGCAGCCGGCGCACGGGCACGGAGGGCCTGAGCTTTATCTCGCCGCCGCGCGCGCGCTGTCCGGTGGCCGAGGCGCAGGAAAGGAAGTCCCGCAGCGTGCCCAGGCGCTGCTTTAAGCAGTCGCGCCTGGCCAGCAGCGCGGTGAGCGTACCGCCGCCCGGAAGCTCGCGGGCGTTGGTCAGGTTTATGTCGGTCATCAGGCGCTCAAGGCGCGCCGTCAGCTCCTCCAGCTCCGCAAGCAGCTCCTGCGGGTCCTCGGCGCACTCCTCGCCCTCCTGCACTATCGCGTTGGACATGAGCCGCCCCCGCAGGTTATCCATGCGGCTTTGCATATCGGCGCGCAGCATCAGCGCTTCGGCCAGTTTCATTGGGCCTTACCTCCTCTGTGTCATTGTCAGTTTCTGCCGGTTTGACGCAGCGCGCCGCCCTCCGGTTCCCGGGCGCGATGCGATACCTTTCGGATACATGCATAGTGTACGATACGCTTGCCTGCAAGGGCCCGGGCAAGCCATAGGGCCCGGGCAGGCCATAGGGCCGGGAGCCGGCTCCTGCCGCGCTCCCCCCGAGCCCATTGCCAGGGCCCGCAATACCCTCCCCGAGGAGATGATACCATGGCCATCGAACTGCCCGTAAAGCGCGGCCGCCTGCGGCTCAGGCTGGGACGCGCGTACTACACCTGCCGCCGCCATCTGTATCTGGCCACCGGCTGCTTTCACTTTGCCCGCCAGCGCTCCGAGCGCGAAGCGCCCACGCCCTACCTGTGCTGCGAGCACTCCACGCCGCTGCTGAGAAAACTGCGCGACGTGGACATGCAGCTTCAGCACAACAAGGTGCGGAACCTGCGCATCGCCGCACCGCGCATAGACGGCGCGGTGCTCCTGCCGGGCGAGACGCTGTCCTACTGGCGCATGATAGGCAAGCCCACCTACCGCAAGGGCTACTGCGACGGCATGGTGCTGTTCTGCGGCGCGTACCGGGCGGGCGTGGGCGGCGGGCTGTGCCAGCTGAGCAACCTGATATACTGGCTCACGCTGCACACGCCGCTCACGGTGGTGGAGCGCTACCGCCATTCCTACGACGTGTTCCCCGACGCCGACCGCACTCAGCCCTTCGGCAGCGGCGCCACCTGCGTGTACAACTACCGCGATCTGATGATTCGCAACGACACGCCGCACGCCTACCGCATACGGCTGTGGCTGGACGACGAGCGCCTGCACGGCTGCTGGATGAGCAGCGCGCGCCCCATGCTGCGCTACGAGGTGTACGAGCGCAACCATCGCTATATACAGGAAGCGCCGGGTGTCTATTCGCGCAACAACGAGATATGGCGGCGCATATCGGACTCAGGCGGCGCGCTGATAAGCGACGCGCTGGTATGCGAGAACCACGCGCTGATGATGTACGCGCCGCTGATTGAGGCAGGTGGCAAGCCCTGACCCGACGAAGGCCGCGCCGTAATAAGTAAAGCGGCACGTCGCCCGGCCCCGGCGTCCCTACGAACGCACCGGCATGATGCCGGAATCTCCGCGAAAGCGCCGGTTCATGAGGGCGGGCAGGGCATTCGTCGCCGCTTCTCTCACGGCGGATACAGGCTGCGCCCCGGCGCGTCAATGCACCGGGAAGCCGTGAAAAGCGGCAAAAAGCGCGGGGCACACGCTTCGCCCCGCGCATATATATGCATACGCTCCTACCCGGCCAGCAGCTTCAGCACCAGCCAGTACGCCCCGTACAGCGCGCCGCCGCCCAGCAGCATCATCGCCAGCAGCAGCCACACGTCCCGGCGGCTGCGCGCGTCCGGCCCGGCCGCGCCTGCGGCGGGCGCCGGTACGAACTCCTCGCCGCCGCGCGCAAGCTGCACGCGCACGCGCACGCCTGCCTCGCCGCGCACGCAGTCGGTCACGCGCGTGCCCGTGTGCAGGCTCACGTACTCGCGCTCGCCGCGCCGCGCGTCGGCGCTCAGCAGCACTATCGGCTCCACCGCGCCCAGCATGTCGGTCGCCGCGCCGCCCAGCGCGCGCTCCTGCCACCACTCGCCGGGCAGATCCATCTCGCTCTCCAGCCGCAGCATGGCCCGCTGCCCGCCGCAGGAGGCCATCAGCACCAGCGCCGCGCAGTTGAGCAGCGGCCTGTCCTGAAGGAAGTACCACCTGCGCCCGTCCTGCGCGGGCGCATCCACCGCGCCCGGCGGCGCGTCCATCACCTCGTCCCGGCACAGCGCGGCCATGCCCATTTCCAGCGCCCGCGCAAGGCGCGCGCCCGCATCCAGCGCCGCCCAGTCGTCGGCGCGCGCCGCGGCCTCGTCCAGCGCGCGGTCCCTGACACGCAGCGCGCTCGCCCTGAGCTCCGCGTCGCAGTCCTCAAGCGCCAGCGTAAGCAGCAGCGCCAGCTTCTCCGCCCTTGCCCGCTCCTCGTTCATACGCCGCCCCTCACTATGTCGATTACCGCCGTCAGCTCCCTGACCGTATAGTCCGGCGGCGTCACGCAGCGCGCGTCGCCGTTGGCGAAGAAGCACGAGCGCACGCCCGCGTTGCGCGCCAGCTGCACCTCCAGCTCGCGGTCGCCCACTATCAGCGTCTCGTCGGGGCGCATCGCGTGCTTCGACATCAGGTACATCGCGCCCGCGGGGTCGGGCTTGCGCGGAAAGCCGCTGTCGCTGGTCACTATCTCGCAAAACAGCCCGCCCATGCCGCACATATCAACTATCCCCGGCGCGCTGCCGTCCCGGTGGGTCAGTATGTAGTTGCGCCCGCCCGCCGCCATCACGCCCCGGCAGGCCGCCTCAGCGCCCGGGAACGGGCGTATCAGGCTCAGGTCCTCGGCGGCCTTTATCGCGAAGTAATCGCGCCGGAAGTCCTCGCCCAGGCCGTGCTTCATGCAATAGTAGCCCAGCGCCGCGCGCTCGCAGTCCATGAACTTTGCCATCATCTCGCGCGCGTCGGCCGCTATGCCGCGCCGCTCCAGCGCCCGGCTCAGCGCGCTCATGAAGAACGGATAGGTATCGAACAGCGTGCCGTCAAAGTCCCAT
>JBJEUC010000060.1:0-5661 GCA_051883635.1 Candidatus Fimadaptatus sp. | reverse complement strand
GCCTGAAACCGGTAATAGTTGACATCGTCAGAGAAATCTTGCTTCCGTCTGCCAACTTACAAAAGCATGTATTGACATGCCACGCGCGCAGCCCCAAGGCGGGGTTGCGCGCGGTGTGCGTTTTGGAGCTTGTGCGCGGAGGGAAAGCGTGGGTGCGTTCACGCTGTTGGGCTTGGCTGCGCCACCCATGCCCGGTTCGCCGCACCGTCCACGCCCGAAATTAGCAATGGGCAGCAGCGCCCGGGTATCTTGCCCATTTCGCCAACTTACAAAAGCATGTATTGACATGCCACGCGCGCAGCCCCAATGTGGGGTTGCGCGCGGTGTGCGTTTTGGAGCTTGTGCGCGGAGGAAATGCGTGGGTGCGTTCACGCTGTTGGGCTTGGCTGCGCCGCCAACAGCTGGCGACCTCGCATGTGCTGAGCCATCGCCGCACGCCTTCTGGGCAGTTGCGGTCAGGTAGCTCATGCGTACGCAAAAGGCGCCGCCCAAGCCCGCTTCTCAGCACCTTCCACGCCCGCACATGGAACCCCAGCATGACAGCGCCGCATACCCCTTCCCCATCCGCCGCCTTGCCAAGCCCTGTTTACGCACGCAAAAGGCGCGCACTCCCTCTCAGGAAGTGCGCGCCTCACTGCGCCGGTCAGCCCCGCGCGGCGATGTAGTCGCGCAGCATGCCGGGCCAGTCTGTCTGGATTATGTCGAAGCCCCTGTCTATCAGCCAGCCCCAGCCGATGTCGGGGCTACCGGTGAGCGACGCATCGTCGCTGTGGCCGCCGGCCAGCTCCACCCGATAGTCGTACAGTATCGAGTTCACCCACAGCCTGAGCCCCAGCCCGTGCGCCCAGTCAACGTACTCCCGCGAGGCCATGCGCTCGCCGTCGCTTGCGAACAGCACCTCCGCGCCCAGGTAGCGTATGCGGCGGTCGGCCTTAAGCCGCTCGCTGCAATCGTCGCTGCCGCTTATCACCGTCATGTAGGGCATGTCGCCCGCGTATTCGCCTATCGCGTCAAACAGGGCCTGCTCGGGCGGCGTCTTGACTATCACCTGGTCGGCCATGCCGTGCGCGCGGATGATGGCCGCGATGCCCTTTACGTCGGTCCAGAACTTGTCCACGTTTATCAGACAGCGGCCCTTCAGGAAGTCCAGCGCCTCGTCCAGCGTGGATACGCGATGCGCCGTGGGCGTGCCGTCCTGGTTGACGAAGCGCAGCGCGCTGACCTCCGCCGCGCTCATGTCGCTTATGTACCTCGGCGAGCGCAGATGCGCCGGCTCCATGCCCGGATGGAACACGTAATGCCCGCCGTCGGCCGACAGGGCCACGTCCAGCTCGATTATGTCCGCGCCCTGCCTGAGCGCTGTCTCAAACGCCGCCAAAGTGTTGCAGGGTATGTTGCCCCCGCCTACGCCCCTGTGCGCCGCAATGAGCGGCCCCTTCTTCGCCATAAAACATACCTCCGCCTGTTACCATAGCATTGCGTCGGGATCGCCAAATATCCCGGCGGCCTGCTCGTCGTCGCCGTAAAACACCCGCATCAGCGTAAGCCCCTGCGGCGGCGCGGTTATGCCCAGGTCCAGCCGGTCGCCCGAGCGCAGAGCTCGCTCTATCGCGCCCGGCGCGCGCTTGCCCGCGCCCACTTCTATCAGCGTGCCCGCCAGTATTCGCACCATGTTGTACAAAAACCCTCCGCCGTGTACCAGCAGCATAACCCGCGGCCCGCGCCGGGTCACGCTTGCGCGGTACATCTCGCGCACCGTATCCCTGGCCACCGAGCCCGACGCGGCGAACGCGGCAAAGTCGTGTCGCCCTATGAGCGCCTGCGCCTCGCTGTCCATCAGCTGCTCGTCGAGCGGCGCGGACACATGCGCGCTGTACCGGCAGCCCAGCGCGCTGGCGTGGGGCGAGTTGTATATAAGGTAGCGGTACACCTTGCCCGTGGCGTGAAAGCGGGCATGGAAGCCGTCCTCGCCGCCGGGCACCGCGCAGCTGTTGCGCACCCGTATATCGGGCGGCAGGCAGGTGTTGAGCGCGAAGGCCACCTTCTCGGGCGGTATGGGCGTGGCCATGTCGAAATGCACCGTCTGGCCCAGCGAATGCACGCCCGCGTCGGTGCGGCTGGAGCCGGTGGTCACGATGGTCTCGCCGGTGAGCTTTTTGAGCGCCTCCTCGAGCCGCTGCTGCACGCTCATCGCGTTAAGCTGCCTTTGCCAGCCCGAATACGCCGTGCCGTCGTATTCCAGCACCAGTCTTATGCGCTCAGGCATACAAAAAGCCCTCCAGCGCGATTAACACTATCATCGCGCCGATGACCAGCGCCGCGCGCACGTCCAGCGGCTTCAGGTGCAGCTGCTTCATGCGCGTGCGGTTGCGCCCGCCGTGATAGCAGCGCGCCTCCATCGCCAGCGCCAGCTCGTCCGCGCGCCTGAACGCGCTCACGAACAGCGGCACCAGCAACGGCACCATCGCCTTGGCGCGGCGCAGCAGGTTGCCCGATTCAAAATCGGCGCCGCGCGCGGACTGGGCCTTCATTATCTTGTCGGTCTCCTCCAGCAGCGTGGGTATGAAGCGCAGCGCTATAGACATCATCATCGCCAGCTCGTGCGCCGGAAAGCCTATGCGCTTGAGCGGCTTCATCAGGCGCTCTATGGCGTCGGTCAGCGCTATGGGCGAGGTCGTGAGCGTCATCAGCTGCGTGCATATCATCAGGAACACCAGCCGCATCGCCATGAACACGGCGTTGCGCACGCCCTCCTGCGTTATCGTGAGAAATCCCCAGCTGAACCACACGGTCTTGCCGCTGGAGAACAGCGCGTTGAGCACGAATGTGAGTACAATAATAAACAATATGGGTTTCATGCCCTTTATCAGGAACCTGGGGCTGATGTGGCTCAGCGCCGCGCAGGCGATGACCATACCGTACAGCAGCACATAGCCCGCAAAGCCCTTTACAAAGAACACGAGTACTATCAGCGCCAGCGTGAGCACCAGCTTCATGCGCGGGTCCAGTCTGTGGAGGAAGGAATCCCCCGGGAAGTACTGGCCCAGTGTGATGTTCTGCAACACTTGATTAACCTCCTGGTCGATCTTTAAGCGCCGTCAGGCGTCGGTGCGGTCGGGCATCTTCAGTATAAGGTCGCGTATCTCCTCCAGCATGTACACGTCGCCGGGGATGCTGTATCCCATTTCGCGCAGCCTGAGCGCCAGGCGCGCCGCGGCGGGTACGCCCAGGTGCATCTCCATCAGCTCCTGCGGGCGCGAGAACACCTCGCGCGGGGTGCCGTCCATGGCCACGCGCCCCTTGTTCATCACGATTATGCGCTGCGCGAGGCTGGCGATATCGTCCATCGAGTGCGAGACCATGACTATCGTGTTGCCGGCGTCCTGATGCAGTTGCCGTATCAGCTCGGTCAGCTCCTTTCTGCCGCGCGGGTCGAGGCCGGCCGTCGGCTCGTCCAGCACCAGCACGCGCGGCTGCATGGCCAGCACGCCCGCAATGGCCACGCGCCGCTTCTGGCCGCCGCTCATGTCGAAGGGCGATTTGTCCAGCATGTCCTCGCCCAGGCCCACCTGCGCACAGGCGTCCCGCACGCGCTGCTCTATCTCGGCCTCGTCGCAGCCCAGGTTGCGCGGCCCGAACGATACGTCCTTGCGCACCGTCTCCTCAAACAGCTGATGCTCGGGGTACTGGAACACCAGCCCAACCCTGCGCCGCACCTCGCGCAGGTCGGTCTCCTTGGCGCCGGTGTCCATGCCGTCCACCAGCACTGTGCCGCTGTCCGGCTTCATCAGGCCGTTCAGGTGCTGCACCAGCGTGGACTTGCCCGACCCGGTATGCCCTACCAGGCCTATGAACTCGCCGTCGTTTATCGTGAGCGTCACATCGTCCAGCGCCTTGGTCTCAAACGGGCTGCCCGGCATGTATATGTGGTTCAGGTTTTTGATTTCAATCGGCATATTTCCTCCGCCATCTCATCCACTGTGAGCACATCGGTCTTTACGTCCAGCCCGGCGCGCTTGAGCTCCAGCGCCAGCTCGGTCATCTCGGGCACATCCAGCCCCAGCTGCTTTACCTCGTCCACATGGCGGAACACCTTGCGCGGCGTGCCGTCCATCACGACCTGGCCGTCGTTCATCACTATCACGCGGTCAGCCTGCGCTGCCTCCTCCATGAAGTGGGTTATCCACACCACGGTTATGCCCTTTTCGCGGTTTATGCGGCGCACCGTGGAGAGCACCTCCTCGCGCCCCGAGGGGTCCAGCATCGCCGTGGACTCGTCGAATATCATCACCCGGGGCTGCATGGCCAGCACGCCCGCTATCGCTATGCGCTGCTTCTGGCCGCCCGAGAGCATGTGGGGCGCGGACATCGCGTGGTCGCTCATGCGCACCACCCTGAGCGCGTCGTCCACGCGCGCGCGTATCTCCCCGGGCTCAACGCCCATGTTCTCCGGACCGAAGGCCACGTCCTCCTCCACGACCGTGGAGACCAGCTGGTTGTCGGGGTTCTGGAACACCATGCCTGCCTGGGAGCGGATATCCCAGGTGTGCTCGGCGTCGGCAGTGTCTATTCCGCACACCACCACGCTGCCCTCCGTGGGCAGGTACAGCGCGTTGAGCAGCTTGGCCAGCGTGGATTTGCCCGAGCCGTTGTGGCCCAGCACGGCGACAAAGCTGCCCTCCTCTATCGAGATGCTGACCCTGTTTACCGCAAGCGGCGCGGAGTCGTTGGCAGGCTCCTGCCCCTCGGGCTGTTCGTCAATGTATTTGTAGCTCACTTCGTTGGTCTTTACTATCTCCAAACCTATCGCCTCCGCACGCACAGTATACAACAAGGCCGGGCGCACGGCAATCGCTGCGTCCGGCTATTATCATTAATTTATCGCAAAGCATCCGCCTTCCGGCAAAAAAGGCGGATGCGGCGCTGTGCCGCTTCCGCCTTGCCTATGCTATCAGACCAGCTCGAGTATGACCATCTCGGCCGCGTCGCCGCGACGGGGGCCGATCTTGACGATGCGGGTGTAGCCGCCGCCAATGCCCTTCTCGGCCTTGCGAGCCTTATACTTGGGGCCGACCTCGCGCAGGAGCTTCTCGACGACGGGGTTCTTCACGTCGTTCATGCGGGCGCGATATTCCTTCTTGTCCTCTTCCCGCTTCTTGGGCTCATGGACGTTGTACAGGTAAGCCACCATGCGACGACGAGCAGCCAGCCTGGAGGGGGCGTCGTTCGTCAGCGTCAGCTCAACGCTCTGGCCCTTGTCGTTGTTGACCTTCTTGGTCACTTCGACGGTATTGTCGCATTCGCGAACGGCCAGCGTAATCAGCTTTTCGGCTATGGAGCTTACTTCTTTGGCGCGCTGGAGCGTCGTCTCGATCTTGCCGTTCCAGATGAGGCTGGTCACCTGGTTGCGCAGCAGAGCTTGACGCTGATCCGACGGCCTGCTAAGCTTGCGATTGGCCATGGGTTACTCCTCCTTTATTCTTGCGCCGCCCGGCGTTCCGGACGGGCCTGCGCCGCAGCAATCCGGCGCAAACAGTAAACCGGTATATCCGGCGTGTTATTCATCGTTGGCCCTAAGGTTAAGGCCGAGCGCCATGAGCTTCTGTTCCACTTCCTCAAGCGACTTCTTGCCCAGATTGCGCACCTTCATCATGTCCTCCT
>JBJEUC010000059.1:0-5682 GCA_051883635.1 Candidatus Fimadaptatus sp. | reverse complement strand
AAGGCGGCCCGCTCCGTGACCTCATACCCGGGGACCGCCGTCAGCCCGTGGAGGTAGTAGCTGCCCAGCACTATCTTCTCCGGCAGGAAGAACACGCCGTCGGCGGTCGTCTCGTACTTTGTGTAGTCCGTCTTTACGGGGTAATAGGTGCTGAGCGTCTGCAGCTCGTCATCGGAGGCGTACAGCTCGTAGGTCACGCCGCTGCGCTTGATGGTGCTCTGCGTCTCCCCGTCGACTATCTGAACGAGTATCGCCGCCTTGTCCAGGCCCTCGCCCTCGCCCATGCCGGGGTCCGGGTCCACGAAATCGTTGTCCTCGCCGTCGCCGGTGCCGGTACCGCCACCGCCGCCGCTGTCGGGGTCGCGCCACTCGGGGTAGTCGTAATCGTTGTGATGGCCGTCGTCCACGACCTTGGGGTAGCCGAAGTTGCCGCCGCCGTCGTCGGAGTCGTGGTAATCGGCATAGCTGTCGCCGCGCTGGTCATCCACATACTCCTCGTCCGGTATGCGGGTGAGATAAAGTATCAAAAGCAGCAGTATAAGCAGCACCAGCAGGAGCAGACCCACCAGGATATCGGCCATGGACTCCCAGTAGCCGACCTCCTCATACTGCTTACGTCTCTTTATCTTCATCACAGCTCAGCAACTTCCTCAAATTCTTCGATACTCAGCGGCCTGAAGTAATAGCTGCCCTGGCCCTCCAGATAGCCCGCGCGCTTAAGGTGCGTTATCTGCTCGGTGCTTTCGATGCTCAGGGCGACTATGTCCACCTTGAGCTTGCGGGCCTGGGCGAATATCGCCTCCAGCGTGTCCTGGTCCTTCTGCCGCAGGTAGGCCAGGTTCAGGTTGAGCGAGTCCGCATTGGTGCGCTCCAGCATGTTGAGCGAAATGTAATCGCCGTCGAAGCCGTCTATGGCCACCTTGAAGCCCAGCTGGCGCAGGGCCGTCTCGACCTCGAGCGTGGCCAGCGGCGTCTGGATATAGGAGGTCTTGGATATCTCCAGCTGCACGTAGCGCGGGGGCACCCGGTAGCGCTCCAGCATGCTGGAGAAGTAGGACGCTATGTCCATGGCCAGTATGTCGGTCTTGGACACGTTTATGGCCAGCGGCACCGGGCGCGCGCCCGCGTCTATCCACTGGCGTATGGTCTTGAACACCAGCTCCCATATGTGCTGGTCCAGCCGGGTTATGTAGCCGTTGCGCTCCAGCACGGGCACGAAGTCCGCCGCGGAGAGCAGGCCGAACTTCTCGCTCTGCCAGCGCACCAGCACCTCCGCCGCGACTATCTTGCGGCTCTGCAGCTCCACGCGCGGCTGCAGGTAGAAGGTGAACTCGTCGTTTTTCATGCCCGAGAGTATCTCCGGCATCAGTATCTGCTCGTTGCCCGCGTTCTGCGCGGGCGCGCCGCCGCCGAACACGCCCGTGGGCGCGCCGTACCGGGGCAGGCGGTCCAGCTTTTCGCGGATGTCCTTCATGGCCTGCTGCTGCACGGTGCGCAGCTGCTTTTCGGCCAGCGGCACTACCATGCGGTGAAAGTATTCGCAGAACAGGCCGTATTCCCGCAGCAGCGTGTTCCACATTATGCGGTAGAATATGTTGAACATTATCGAGAGTATAACGCCCGCGATGGAGGTATAGAACGCCGTCTCTATGCCCGAGAGCAGCACCGCCACGCTCTCCAGCGCGGTCTCGACCGAGCTGAAGCCTATGCTGCTTATGCCCATGAGCAGGCCCACGAAGGTGCCGATTATGCCCAGGCCCGTCAGCATGCCGGGTATCTGCGTCATCAGACCCTGCCAGGTGTGCAGCCCCAGCATCTCCTCGTTTATCCATTCCTCGATGTCGCTTACGACCTCGCCGTCCTCGCGCTGGGCCTCCGCCTCGTCCCGGTAGAGGCGGAACAGCTCGTCCAGGTCCTTCTGGTGGAAGGGGGTGTCCAGCTTGAACACCGCGTACCAGGGCTCCGCCGTCTGCACATCCAGCGCCTGGTCGATGGAGCGGCGCGCCGTCGAAAAGCCCATCGCGTACAGCATGCTGGGCAGCAGCCCCAGCACGAAGCCCATCGCCAGCGCAAAGGCCATCACCAGCAGTATTATCATCGACAGCGTGTCCGGAGCCAGCGCCGTCAGCACACCGGCAGCCGCTATCAGCGCCGCCGCAATAAGAATTATCCGCTTTCTCAAAATCGTCCGCCTTCTCTAAGTTCGTGTCGGTATGCCGCCAGAGCGTCCATCGCATGGCCGCCCGGCATTTCCAGTCGGCGGTATGCGCACCCCTGCCGCGTGCGGAAACGTTTCGCCCCAGCAGAAAAGCTCGCCTCCGTCCGAAGATAGGACAATTCGGCGCGTCTGGTCAGGCAAACAGGCGGCGGCGCGCTCCCCCGCCGCCGCGCGGGCGCTGCGGGCTTCAGGCGCGCAAATTAACAAGAAAACGGTCTTACTCCGGGTAAGTGCTTCCCCCGGAGCAAAAACCGCCTCGCTCCCGATGTACATGCCGCCGGATACGATCACAGCCCGTCAAGGCCGCCCGGCTTTCCGAGCTTTTTCGACAGTCTGCTATATTTCGGCTTCCATTATATACCATTTTCCCACATCATTTCAAGCATTTTGCCCATGCTTATCCAATTTTTACCGTAATCTTACCAGCCGGATGTCACATTTTTCGCGCACAACTGTCCATATCCGCTTTTGCCCTGCCTGCGGGGCCCGGGGCCCGCCCGGCGCGCTCACGCATGTACGGCAAAGGGGCGTTCCGCGCTCCGGAACGCCCCTCATATGCCCGCGTCACTGGTTGACCGCCTGTTCCAGGTCCTCGTCCTCATAGATGACGGCGCGCGCCTTGCCGCCTTGCTTGGCCCTGTACAGCGCCCTGTCGGCCAGCTCGAACACGCGGCGCTCGTCGTCCGCCTTCTGCCTCTGATACACGCCCGCGCATACCTGCAGCTCATACTCCCCCTTCTCCTCCCGGAGCCGGAGGTTCACGCGGGCCAGTCTGTCAGCCACGCGCTGCGCATCCTCAAATGAGACCACCGCGAACTCGTCGCCGCCGTAGCGGAACACGTTCCGTTCGAATGTCTCCGTCAGGATATCGGCTATGCGCACCAGGGACGAATCGCCCTCCAGGTGGCCGAAGGTGTCGTTTATCGTCTTGAAGTTGTCCGCGTCCAGCAGGGCGAAGGTGAACCCGGCGCCGTCCCCTATGAGCTGCGCCATGTACTTGTCGAGCGAGTGGCGGTTGGCTATCTGCGTCAGGCTGTCCACCTCCGCCAGCTCCTCCAGCCGCCGGTCCATCATGTACTGCTTGCGCAGGGAGCGGAAGTTCCTTAGCTCCACAGCGATTATGACCAGCAGGAATATGCAGTGGTTAAGGTAAAAGGGCAGGCCCAGCGTCGCTCCGCCCACGTGCATCGTAATGATTATCATGCTCGCCGAGGACATTAGCCCAATGCAGCCGTACAGCACGGGCGGCAGCGCCACCATGCTCCCCACGCCCGCCATTATCGTCATGTACGTGACCGGATACCCGCCGCCGCACAGGTCCAGCGCCGAGATTATGGCCGACCACAGTATCAGCACGCCGGTATAGAAGTAAACGTTAAAGGCCAGCAGTCCGTCGTGCTTGCCGGTCTTGATGCACACGCGGTTTATGATGAACGCGATGACCGTGCAGACGAACAGCAGCACGTAGCACGCGAAGTACAGCCTGCGCCTGGCCTCGCCAAAGTCAAACTTCAGCGCGCCGTATATCATCATCATGCCCTCCAGCGCGGCTATGAGCTTCAGAAACGCCTCATAGCCCCGCCAGCTGCGCTGCATGTTCAGCTTGAGTATCTCCCTGGCGTTCAAAGGCCCCACCTACCTTTTCCTCCGATAGTATCGCGCCGGACGGCGGGCGCTGCGCGCGGAGCAATGCCGTCCCAAGCAGTCCGGGCCGTGAAAGAGCCGCGCCCGTTCACGCCTGCGTGTGCGGTCTTTCCCCCTCACGGCCTTTACCTTCGCCGCTCTTTTCCTGTCTCCGTGTAGTATTGCTTCTTGCTCTCATACATTTCCGCATCCGCAGCCTTCAGGAGCGACTCAAAATCCCTGTCCCCCGTGCTGTTTATCGCCGTGCCGAGAGACACGTTTGCGCCCAGTTGGCTTTTTGCCGCTTCAAGCAGCTGCTGCAGCTCCATATGCGTGATGTTCGGCAGAACTGCAATGAACTCATCTCCGCCAAGCCGATATACATTGCGCTCTCCAAACACGGCTTTCAGCGTATGCGCTATCTGCACAATGAATCTGTCACCGGCGTCATGACCATTTTGGTCGTTTATCTCCTTCAGGCCATTCAGGTCGCACATGACGACCGCCAGCGGGAAGTACTTCTCCAGCTCGTCTGCGTACGCCCAATCCAGCGCCTTTCTGTTTTTGCAGTTTGTGAGTTGGTCATACAATGCGCTGTGCTCCAGCGTAGCCGCATTCTCGCGCAGCCTTATCATAAAGGATATCATGAACTCGATCATATCTATCAGATCCGAGATCTCTTGCAGCTTGTCTTTGGGCGGATTGTCCACGCCGTAGAACCCGACCATCCTGCCGTTTATCTTTATCGGCCCTGTCACGAGCGTATTGACACCCTGCGGTTCCAGCAGTTCATAGATGGCTTCGCTCGTCTTTCTGTATTCCTCAATGTCATGGATGATGATATTATTGGATTCCTGATACTGTGCAAACCACGTTTCAATGATGCCTTCATACGGCACATCCTGCAGGTTATCCTTTTCCTGTGACACGCCCGCTTTGCACCACTCGTAGGTGTTGTCGAACGTTCCGCGGTCATTCTGTTCAAAGATGTACGCCCTGTCGGCGTTCACATGCTGTCCGATGTACTCCACCAGCTGATTCAGCACCTTGTTCGGGTTTTCCTCTGAAGCAGCATAGCGGACCATGTCCGTGAAGAACCCCTCGTAATTCATTATCCGCTTCTGAGATTCGCGCCTGCTGACTTCCAGCATCTCCATTTCCTTGTGGTAGAGTATCCTCTGGAGCTTGCTTTGCATCATTGCAGCAGTCAAAAGCATGCTTAGCGCCCCGTACATGATCACATCCATGATGTTTTTGGACAGGACCGGGGCGTGCTGCGTAAAGACGGCAATTCCGATATAGAGCAGCATACTGCTCAGAATCAGCCCGTTCATGACCGCCGCTCTGGCGGCAAACAGCAGCGGCGCTGCCACCATGAACACAATGTAGTTGACGGTGAGCTCTTCAGGTGTGATAAGCGTGCCCGTAATAATGCCGAAAAGCAGCAGCGCGGCAAAAAAGCTGTATACGACCATCTCTTCGCTCAATACGTTTCTGCGCGGACAACGGGTAATGCAAAAGCAGGCCAGAGAAAAGATGGCATAGGCCAGATACATCCATTTGATATCTCCGATGCTCTGAGAAAACGCACTCACGAGCGTTATGAGCCCAAACGCTGCGAGCGCCACAACGGAATACAGCCGCATGGCTTTCCAGTTTTCTTCCCATACTTCCTGCTTTATCTTCTCATAATCACCGCGCCGAAACGTAAGCAACGAAAGGATCCGATTCATGCATTGTTTCTCTCTTTCTCTCCACGCTCTGCTTCATTGCCGCTTGGCTCGTTCAAGGAGCAGCACCGTCTCCACATGGCTCGCCCAGCCAAACATGTCCACTCCCTC